>NZ_JBFUHY010000011.1:0-167358 GCF_056402155.1 Pseudomonas sp. P4_C1 | reverse complement strand
GAGCCCGGCGCCACTGAGTACTTTTGCTTCGGCCATTTTTTGTCTCCAATATTCTTTTTGTCAGAGAAACCTGTAGGAGCGAGCCTGCTCGCGAAGGTGGATGTAACACCTCGGTGCATCATGGACACCACGTAATCGTTGACGTCCATCGCGAGCAGGCTCGCTCCTACATATAAAAGGTTCGATTACTTCTTAGCGGCGAACAACGCATCGAGCTTCTGCTCGAAGGTGTGGTAGTCGATGCGATCGTAAAGCTCCATGCGCGTCTGCATGGTGTCGATGACGTTTTGTTGCGTGCCATCGCGACGGATCGCGGTGTAGACGTTTTCTGCGGCCTTGTTCATGGCACGGAACGCCGACAGCGGGTACAGCACCAGCGATACGTCGGCAGCGGCCAGCTGTTCGGTGGTGTACAGCGGCGTCGCGCCGAATTCGGTGATGTTGGCCAGGATCGGCGCTTTCACACGGCTGGCGAACAGCTTGTACATGTCCAGCTCGGTGATAGCTTCCGGGAACACCATGTCCGCACCGGCCTCGATGCACGCGGCGGCGCGATCCAGGGCAGACTCCAGGCCTTCCACCGCCAGGGCGTCGGTACGGGCCATGATCACGAAGCTGTCATCGGTACGCGCATCGACGGCGGCCTTGATGCGGTCGACCATTTCCTGCTGGGTCACGATTTCCTTGTTAGGACGGTGACCGCAGCGCTTGGCGCCAACCTGGTCTTCGATGTGAATCGCCGCGGCGCCGAATTTGATCATCGACTTGACGGTGCGAGCGACGTTGAACGCCGAGGAACCGAAACCGGTATCCACGTCCACCAGCAACGGCAGGTCGCAAACATCGGTGATACGGCGCACGTCGGTCAGCACGTCATCCAGGCCGGTGATGCCCAGGTCAGGCACGCCGAGGGAGCCGGCAGCCACCCCGCCACCCGACAGGTAGATCGCCTTGAAACCGGCGCGCTTGGCCAGCAGCGCGTGGTTGGCATTGATCGCGCCGACCACTTGCAGTGGGTGTTCGCTGGCGACCGCATCGCGGAAACGCTGGCCTGGTGTGCTCTTGTTCAAACTCATGACTCACCTCGTTTGGCTGTCGGGTTGACGCCGTCCTGGTAATGACGGGCGATATTGCGTTTGGAGGCGCCGATGTGACGGCGCATCAACAACTCGGCCAGCTCACCGTCACGGTCGGCGATGGCATCGAGAATGCGGTGGTGCTCGGCGAACGCCTGGTGCGGACGATTGGGCGTGGTGGAAAACTGGATGCGGTACATGCGCACCAGTTGATAGAGCTCGCCGCAGAGCATTTGGGTCAGCGTGCGGTTGCCGCTGCCCTGGATGATTCGGTAATGGAAGTCGAAATCGCCTTCCTGCTGGTAGTAGCCTCTCCCGGCCTGAAACGCCTCATCGCGCTCGTGGGTTTCCAGGACCCGACGCAGCTCGTCGATTTCTTCGACGCTCATGCGCTCGGCGGCGAGGCGACAGGCCATGCCTTCCAGGGATTCGCGGATTTCGTAGAGTTCCAGCAGCTCAGCGTGATTGAGCGACACCACCCGCGCGCCGACATGCGGCACGCGAACCAGCAGGCGCTGGCCTTCCAGGCGGTGGATGGCCTCGCGCAACGGGCCACGGCTGATGCCGTAGGTGCGTGCCAGCTCCGGTTCGGAGATTTTGCTGCCCGGCGCAATCTCGCCTTTGACGATAGCCGCCTGAATGCGTCGGAAGACGTTCTCGGACAGGGTCTCCGTATCGTCTTGCGCTGAAACGGGGGGATCGAGTTGATCCAGCATATTGTCGACACCTTGTGAGCCAGTGCCGCAAAAACTAACGAATACAGGCGACACAGTCAAAGGTTAAATCGATATTGTCGACAATCTTCTGATAACCGGCTGCACCATAACGAAGCAACCCCTCTGTTTATAGCCACCGGCCAGCGCTGGCGCCATCAAACTACCGTGCTAGAATGCCGCCCGCATTTGTTTGTCACATCTGCACTGCCTGTCATAAAAACCTGACAGGCATACGAGGGAGCTTGCGCAGCGATGCCAGGGCCTTGAATCAAGTCGGACCGCTGCGCACCAGGATTTATGAGACTCAAGCCCTTCCCTGCCTTCCTTTATTTCCTTTGCATGCCCGGCTTCGCAATCGCCGGGGAAAAGACCGTGTATGGCCTCAATGAGTACGCATCGCTCAATGGCATCGATCTGGAAGTGGCGGCCAAACTCGACACCGGGGCAAAAACCGCGTCCCTGAGTGCACGGGATATCAAACGCTTCAAACGCAACGGCGAGTCGTGGGTGCGCTTTTATCTGGCCATCGACACCGCCCATTCGCACCCGATCGAACGCCCGCTGGCCCGTGTCAGCAAGATCAAGCGCCGGGCCGGCGACTACGACCCGGAGGAAGGCAAGAAGTACACTGCCCGCCCGGTGATCGAACTGGACATCTGCATGGGCTCGGCCCTGCGCAGCATCGAAGTGAACCTGACCGACCGCAGCGCTTTCCAATACCCGCTACTGATTGGCTCCGAAGCCCTCAAACGCTTCGATGCACTGGTCGACCCCAGCCTTAAATATGCTGCCGGCAAACCCGCCTGCACCACCGACGCTTATACCGCCGAGTAATTCAAATGCGCTCTCTTACCCTTCATCTGAAACTGCTGATCGCCATCCTGGTGGCGCTGGGCATTTCAGTTACGGCCTATCAGATCTTCGTACTGGGCATCCCGGTGACCGAAGACGCCACTGACGACCTGTGGAACATCGACGCCAAGGTCGAGTTCGTCGCCAGTGCCAAGGACCCGGTCAAGATCCAGATGTTCGTGCCGCCGCTGAGCCGCGACTTCGTCAGCCTCAACGAGAGCTTCATCTCCAATAACTACGGCGTGGCCGTGAACCGGGTCGACGGCAACCGCAAGGTCACCTGGTCGGCGCGCCGGGCCAAAGGCAATCAGACGCTGTATTACCGCCTGGTGCTGACCAAGCGTTATTCCGGTGAGAAAGCCAAGATCAAAGGCCCGACCTTTCGCGACAGCATGGCCATCGAAGGTCCGGAAAAAATCGCCGCCGAAGCTCTGCTCGCACCGATTCGCCAGCACTCGGCCGACGTCGAAACCTTCGTCGGCGAATCCATCAAGCGAGTCAACAACCTCAACGACGACAACGTGAAGCTGTTGCTGGCCGGTGATCCATCCACCGCACACAAGGCAAAAATCGTCGAGTTGCTACTGTCCATCGCCCACGTGCCGGTCGAGAAGGTCCACACCATCCGCCTGGTGGCCGACCAGCCGCAAATACCGGAACTGTGGCTGCGCAGTTTCAATGGCACCAACTGGCTGTACTTCAACCCGGAAACCGGTGAACAGGGCCTGCCGACCGACCGCCTGCTGTGGTGGACCGGCGACGAAAACCTGATCACCGTCGACGGCGGCAAGAAAGCCAACGTAACCTTCAGCCTGAACAACAGTGAAATGAACGCCATTCGCCTGGCCAAGCTGACCGACGAAAACACCGACGCCAACTTCCTCGAGTACTCGCTGTACGGCCTGCCGCTGCAAACCCAGCAGACCTTCATGATCATGGTGATGATCCCGATCGGCGTGTTGGTGATCTTGATCCTGCGCAACCTGATCGGCATCCAGACCCTCGGCACCTTCACCCCGGTACTGATCGCCCTGGCCTTCCGCGAAACCCAGCTCGGTTTCGGCATCATGCTGTTTACCATCATCACGGCACTGGGCCTGTCGCTGCGCTCCTACCTTGAACACCTGAAGCTGCAAATGTTGCCGAGGCTGTCGGTGGTGCTGACCTTTGTGGTGGTGTTGATCGCAGCCATCAGCCTGTTCAGCCATAAACTCGGCCTGGAGCGCGGCTTGTCGGTGGCGCTGTTCCCGATGGTGATCCTGACCATGACCATCGAACGCCTGTCGATCACCTGGGAAGAACGTGGCGGCGGCCATGCGATGAAAGTGGCCATTGGCACACTGTTCGCCGCGTCCCTGGCGCACCTGATCATGACCGTGCCGGAACTGGTGTACTTCGTGTTCACTTTCCCGGCGATCCTGCTGATCCTGGTGGGTTTCATGCTGGCCATGGGTCGTTATCGCGGTTATCGCCTGACTGAACTCGTGCGTTTCAAGGCTTTCCTGAAAAAGGCTGACGCCTGATGTTCGGCTTCTGGAAGACCTGGAAGGCCCTGGAAGCCCGAGGCATCATGGGAATCAATCGGCGTAACGCAGACTATGTGCTCAAGTACAACAAGCGCAGCCTGTACCCGATCGTCGATGACAAGATCATCACCAAGGAGCGCGCCATCGCCGCCGGCATCCATGTGCCCGAGCTGTATGGCGTGATCTCCACCGAGAAGGAAATCGACAATCTCGAAGAGATCATCGGCGCACGCAGCGACTTCGTGATCAAACCGGCCCAGGGCGCTGGCGGCGATGGCATCCTGGTCATCGCCGACCGTTTTGAAGGCCGATACCGCTCGGTGTCCGGCCGGATCATCAGCCATGAAGAAATCGAGCATCAGATTTCCAGCATCCTGACCGGCCTGTACTCCCTGGGCGGTCACCGCGACCGGGCGCTGATCGAGTACCGTGTGATTCCGGACCAGATCTTCAAGAGCATCAGTTACGAAGGCGTGCCGGACATTCGCATCATTGTTTTGATGGGCTACCCGGTGATGGCCATGCTGCGCTTGCCGACCCGCCAGTCCAACGGCAAGGCCAACCTGCACCAGGGCGCCATCGGCGTCGGTGTGGACCTGGCCACTGGCCTGACCCTGCGCGGCACCTGGCTGAACAACATCATCAACAAACACCCGGACACCACCAACGCAGTGGATGGCGTGCAACTGCCCTACTGGGACGGTTTCATGAAACTCGCCGCCGGCTGTTATGAGTTGTGCGGGTTGGGCTACATCGGTGTCGACATGGTCCTGGACCAGGACAAAGGCCCGCTGATTCTGGAGCTCAACGCCCGGCCGGGGTTGAATATCCAGATTGCCAATGACTGCGGGCTGACGTTGCGTACTCATGCGGTGGAAGCACGATTGGAAGACCTGAAGGCTCGTGGCGTGACCGAATCGGTCAAAGAGCGTGTAGCGTTTGTGCAGGAGATGTTTGGGCATATTCCTGCGGTCGAAGGCTGATCTTTTGTGGCGAGGGAGCTTGCTCCCTCGCCACAGAGTTTTGTTTCGGCCGTTATCAATATGCCTCTTTCCAACATCCCTCTAGGACCAAATCCTGCAGAGGTCTACAATCGCCACCCCGCCTCAATGGCTGATCTTCCCCACCCATGCTGACCTGTTCCGTACACCCGCTGCCCTATCGTGCCAACCCCGCCGAGTATTTCACGGCGATACGTCATGCCCCCGGCGCCGTGCTGCTCGACAGCGGTCGCCCCAGTGCTGACCGGGGTCGCTATGACCTGCTCAGCGCCTGGCCGCTGGAACAATTGACGGTATCGCCCGACGAAAGTGGCGAAGCTTTCCTGCAACGCCTGCGCGATAACCTGACACGCCTGGGCGAAGCCGCTCTGCCGACACCCTATGAGTTGCCGTTTGCCGGTGGATTGATCGGCTACCTGAGTTACGATTTCGGCCGACATCTGGAGCGCCTGCCGAGCCAGGCACAGGACGACCTGCAACTGCCTGACGCGCGTTTCGGCCTGTACGGCTGGGCATTGGTCAGCGATCACCGTTCACTGACCAGTCAATTGGTGTTCCACCCGACACTGCCAGAGAGCGAGCGTCAGCGCCTGATCGATCTGTTCAACCAACCGGCACCTGAAGCGGTCGCGCCCTTCAAACTGCTCACCCCGATGACTGCCGAGTTGAGCGCTGACCAGTATCAACAGGCAATCGGGCGCATCCAGCAATACATTCAGGCTGGCGACTGTTATCAGGTCAACTTCGCCCAGCGTTTTCGAGCGCCCTGCCAGGGTGATCCGTGGATCGCTTACTGTGCGCTGCGCGCAGCGTGCCCGACGCCTTTTTCCGGTTTTCAGAGCCTGCCTGACGGCGATGCCGTACTCAGCCTGTCGCCGGAACGCTTCGTCAAAGTCAGCCAGGGTCATGTGGAAACCCGTCCGATCAAGGGCACTCGCCCGCGGGGCCTGACGCCTGAGCAAGACGCCGCGAACGCCGCCGAATTGCTGGCCAGCCCCAAGGATCGCGCGGAAAACCTGATGATCGTTGACCTGCTGCGCAATGACCTCGGCCGGACCTGCCGCACCGGTTCAGTACGAGTGCCGGAGTTGTTCAGCCTGGAAAGCTATCCAAACGTGCATCACCTGGTGAGCAGCGTCACCGGTGAACTGGCGGATGGGCGCGATGCCCTGGACCTGATCGCCGGCAGCTTCCCCGGCGGCTCGATTACCGGCGCGCCAAAGATTCGCGCCATGCAGATCATCGATGAACTGGAACCGACCCGACGCGGACTGTATTGCGGTTCATTGGTCTACCTGGACGTGCGTGGCGAAATGGACAGTTCCATCGCCATCCGTAGCTTGCTGGTCAAGGACGGGCAGGTGTGTTGCTGGGGCGGCGGCGGGATTGTCGCGGACTCGGAGTGGCAGGCTGAGTATCAGGAATCGATCACCAAGGTGAAGGTGTTGCTCGAAACCTTGCAAAACCTCTGACACCCCTGCTCCTACAGGCAATGTGTTTACAAACTCAAGGTCCGGTTCGAAGCCTTGATGAACTCCTGCTTCAACGCTTCAAACGTATGCACCGCCGGGAACTGCGGGAACTGCGCAATCACGTTGTCCGGTGCATGGAACAGAATCCCGGCATCGGCCTCGCCCAGCATCGTAGTGTCGTTGTAGGAATCCCCCGCCGCGATCACCCGGTAGTAGAGGCTCTTGAAGGCCAGGACCGACTGACGCTTGGGATCTTTCTGACGCAACTGGTAGTCAGTGACGCGCCCGCTGTCGTCAGTAATCAGACGATGGCAGAGCAACGTCGGGAAGCCCAGCTGGCGCATCAGCGGCTGGGAGAACTCATAGAAGGTGTCCGACAGGATCACCACCTGGAAGCGCTCGCGCAGCCAGTCGACGAACTCGATGGCGCCATCCAGCGGCTTGAGCGTGGCGATCACTTCCTGAATGTCGGAAAGTTTCAGGCCGTGCTCGTCGAGAATCCGCAGGCGCTGCTTCATCAGCACGTCGTAGTCGGGAATGTCCCGGGTGGTGGCCCTGAGGGATTCGATCCCGGTTTTTTCGGCGAAGGCGATCCAGATTTCCGGAACCAGCACACCTTCAAGATCCAGACAGGCAATTTCCACAAGACACTCCCATTTGTATTGATTATTGAGTCGAGCGAGCAAAAGACTGCCGAACTCTAGCGACTCGGGCCTGCCTGCGCAACGCAGAGGATGCCCCGATCGGCGCAGCTTTTTGTTACCATCGGCCTTATATAGAGCGCCCAGCGCCACCGACCTGTAGGAAGCCGCCCTGATGAGCCCAACGTTCGACGTCGTGGAACTCGCCACGACCTATGCCAACAAATCCGCCCAGGACATCCTGAAACTCGCGTTTGCCGAGTTCGGTGATGACTTGTGGATATCTTTCAGCGGCGCCGAGGACGTGGTGCTGGTGGACATGGCCTGGAAGCTGAACAAGAACGTCAAGGTGTTCAGTCTCGACACCGGCCGCCTGCACCCGGAGACCTACCGTTTCATCGATCAGGTACGCGAGCACTACAAGATCGACATCGAACTGGTGTCGCCGGACTACACGAAACTCGAACCCTTCGTGAAGGAAAAGGGCCTGTTCAGCTTCTACAAGGACGGCCATGGCGAATGCTGCGGCATCCGCAAGATCGAACCCCTGCGCCGCAAGCTGTCCGGCGTGAAAGCCTGGGCCACCGGCCAGCGCCGCGACCAGAGCCCGGGGACCCGCAGCGCCGTCGCGGTGATGGAAATCGACACCGCGTTCTCCACCCCGGAACGCACCCTGTACAAGTTCAACCCGCTGGCGCAAATGACCAGCGAAGAGATCTGGGGTTACATCCGCATGCTGGAGCTGCCGTACAACAGTCTGCACGAGCGCGGCTTCATCAGTATCGGCTGCGAACCCTGCACCCGCCCGGTACTGCCGAACCAGCATGAGCGCGAAGGCCGTTGGTGGTGGGAAGAAGCGACGCAGAAGGAATGCGGGCTGCATGTGGGGAATATCATCAGCAAGTCGAAAGCCTGATCCCAAGCCTTGTGAAATCCCCCCCCTGTGGGAGCGAGCTTGCTCGCGATGACGGTCTGATATTCAACATTGATGTCGGCAGGTGTACCGCTATCGCGAGCAAGCTCGCTCCCACATTGGTTATGTGTCTGCTCACAAAAAATGTGTACACACGAATGTCACCATCGGTGCCATTTGTGTGTGCACTTTTAGTTTCAGCGCCCCAAAAAGTTACATCTCCTTTCCCACCACCTCGCCTGCATCCCCCTCTCCAAAAATAAATACCTGTTCAATCGGTCAATTTAAATGTTGTGTTTTTCAGTGAGTTATTCGTTTTCGATAACAAAACGAAATGAGCACTGATTTTTATAGAATCGCGACAGGCATGGATCTGGCTTAAGTGCATACATATTTTGTATACAACAAATCCAAAACATACACACACTTTAGATCCGCAAGCCTGAAGCGCCCTATCCCGTACAGGCTGCAGATGCCCAGTAACCAATGATATTCGCCACCCGCGACGAAGATTTGTCGAGCCAACGCTCATGCACAGTCATCGCGGCGTCGAGCATCAGGAGCCTGCCGGAATGCGTACCAGTCTCTCCAATAACAACATCGCGCTGGATCTACCCTCCTCCCATTCCACCCACACCGCCGACAATCAGGCGCATCACACCCCTGTGGTGCTCAGTCCCCGACTGCATAACAAGGACCTGGCGCCGACCAAAGCCGAAGGGAGACGCTGGGGGCGCTACAGCATCTTTGCCCTGTGGACCAACGACGTGCACAACATTGCCAACTACTCGTTTGCCATCGGTCTGTACGCTTTGGGTCTGGGTGGCTGGCAGATTCTCCTGTCCCTGGGGATCGGCGCGGCGCTGGTTTACTTCTTCATGAACCTGTCTGGCTACATGGGCCAGAAAACCGGGGTGCCGTTTCCGGTCATCAGCCGGATCAGTTTCGGCATTCACGGTGCGCAGATTCCTGCATTGATCCGCGCCGTTATCGCCATCGCCTGGTTCGGTATTCAGACGTACCTTGCGTCCGTGGTCTTCCGCGTGTTGTTGACGGCGGTCCATCCCGGGTTCGCTGACTACGACCACAACTCGATCCTCGGCCTGTCGACTCTGGGCTGGGTGTGTTTCGTCGCGATCTGGTTCGTGCAACTGGCGATCCTCGCCTATGGCATGGAGATGGTGCGGCGCTACGAGGCATTTGCCGGCCCGGTGATTCTGCTGACCGTCGCCGCCCTCGCCACTTGGATGTACACCCAGGCCGATGCGACCATCGCCGTGCTGATCCTGCCGTGGAACCTCTACAACAGTCCGCTGGTGATCGTGTACTTCCTGTCCGGCCTCGGTGCCCTGCTCGGCCTGTTGTACGGCGTGATCATGGTCGACTACTGGCTGGTGCGAAAAGGCCAGGTCAACGTACCGCAGTTGTACAGCGAAGACCCGAATGGCGCTTATTACTACAGCCGCGGGGTCAATTTACGCGCGGTGGCGGCGTTCATTCCCGCCGCCCTGATCGCCATCGTCCTGGCCCAGGTGCCGGGGTTCCACAGCGTTTCGCCGTTCTCCTGGCTGATTGGTGCCGGCATCGCCGGGATGCTCTACCTGATCATCGCCAAGCGCCAACCGCACTACGCCGATGTCAGCGGTGAAGCCATCGCCGTCGATAACGTCAGCCACTGATCCTGTTGCGGCCCGGTGTTGTCGG
Organism: Pseudomonas sp. P4_C1; assembly: GCF_056402155.1. Taxonomy (NCBI): domain Bacteria; kingdom Pseudomonadati; phylum Pseudomonadota; class Gammaproteobacteria; order Pseudomonadales; family Pseudomonadaceae; genus Pseudomonas; species Pseudomonas sp. P4_C1. Next base: position 157,457 of record NZ_JBFUHY010000011.1, on the reverse strand, counting down.
GCCGCAGAACCAACTGCAATAAGGACTCCCCATGCGCATTCTCGTGGTCAACGTCAACACCACCGAATCCATTACCCAGGCCATTGCCCGCTCGGCGCAGGCCGTCGCGTCGCCCGGCACGGAAATCGTCGGCCTCACCCCGCACTTCGGCGCCGACTCCATCGAGGGCAACTTCGAAAGTTACCTGGCAGCCATCGCGGTCATGGACCGGGTGATGTCCTACGATCAGCCTTTCGACGCTGTGATCCAGGCCGGCTATGGCGAGCATGGCCGTGAAGGCTTGCAGGAGCTGCTCAATGTGCCAGTGGTGGACATCACCGATGCCGCCGCCAGCACGGCGATGTTCCTCGGTCACGCCTACTCCGTGGTCACCACCCTCGATCGCACCGTGCCGCTGGTCGAAGATCGCCTCAAGCTCTCCGGCCTATGGGACCGTTGCGCCTCGGTACGGGCCAGTGGTTTGGCGGTGCTGGAACTGGAGCACGAACCGCAGCGCGCACTGGAGGCCATCGTGCATCAGGCCGAACTGGCGGTGACCCAGGACAAGGCCGAAGTGATTTGCCTGGGCTGCGGTGGCATGGCCGGGCTGGACGAGCAGATTCGCCGGCGTACCGGGGTACCGGTGGTGGATGGGGTGACGGCGGCGGTGACTATTGCCGAATCGTTGGTGCGGTTGGGGTTGTCGACGTCGAAAGTGCGGACTTACGCAACGCCGCGGCCGAAGAACATCATTGGCTGGCCGGGGCGGTTTGCCCGGTAGACCGCGGCGCCCCGATCGCGAGCAAGCTCGCTCCCACAGGTTTTGCGTCGCGCCTCAGTGATGTGTACGACGCAAAACCTGTGGGAGCGTGGCTTGCCCGCGATGGCCGCACCTCGGTCTGGAGCCAAACTCAAACCGCACTGAACCGCTGCCCCAACCCCCGCTCGGCAAACTGCTCAATGATGAAATCGACAAACGCCCGGGTCTTGCCGGGCAGCAGTTTGTGTTCGGCGTAGTAGATAGAAATGTTGCCGTCGTCGACATACCAGTCCGGCAACACCCGCTGCAACGTCCCCACCTCCAGATAACCCACGGCAAACGGCATGCTCACCAAAGCAATGCCCAAACCCTGGGTCGCCGTGGCGCAGGCGGCTTCCGAATCGCTCATGGTCATCCGCGCCTTGAGGGTCAACGGACTGTGTTGCTGACTACGACTGGTCAACTGCCAGGAACGCACGCGACCGGTCTGCGGCGAGCGGATGAGGATGCCATCGTGATACTTGAGATCGTCCGGCTCGACGATTGCCTCCCGCGCCGCCAGATATTCGGTGGAAGCCACCAACACGCGATGGGCCGGTGTCAGCTTGCGCGCCACCACGCCCTGAGGCAGTTCGAATCCGCCGCCAATCGCGGCGTCGAAGCCTTGTGCAATCAGGTCGACCTGTCGGTTGTCGAAATGCCAGTCCGGGTTGATTGCCGGAAAGCGCCGCAGAAACTCCCCGAGCAACGGCACGATGTACAAGCGCCCGAACACCGTGCCCATGCTGACTTTTAATGTTCCGGCAGGACGCCCTCCGGCGCTGGCGAGATTGGCCACGGCATTCTGGATGGTGTGCAGGCTGCCGCTGACTTCGCCGAGAAACAACTGGCCGGCCTCCGTCAGCGTCAGGCTGCGAGTGCTGCGCTGAAACAATCTGACGCCCAGGCGCGCTTCAAGCTTGGCGACGCTCTTGCCTACCGCCGCCGGTGTCAGGCTCAAACGCCGCGCGGCCTCGGCGAAGCTGCCGACCTCAGCGCTACGCACAAAGCATTCGATACTGCTGAAGGTTTCCATAGGCGCCACTATAAACTTTTGGTTTACACAGACTATCGCAATTATGGTCTACACAGCATGGAATCCTGAATCGATACTAGGCTCCATCAACCGGGACATCTCGCCTCGGGACTTGGAGATCGACATGACTACTCAGAACCTCAGCGGCAAAGTGGCATTGATTCAAGGTGGTTCCCGCGGCATTGGCGCAGCCATCGTCAAGCGCCTGGCTGCTGAAGGCGCGATTGTTGCCTTCACTTATGTCAGCTCGACGGCCAAGGCTGAAGAACTGCAAGACAGCATCACCGCCAAGGGCGGCAAGGCCCTGGCCATCAAGGCCGACAGCGCCGACGCCGACGCCATTCGCGGCGCCGTGTCCGCCACGGTAGACGCTTTCGGTCGCCTGGATATCCTGGTCAACAATGCCGGCGTACTGGCAGTTGCACCGCTGGCCGAGTTCAAACTCGAAGACTTCGACCAAACCCTGGCCATCAACGTGCGCAGCGTGTTCATCGCCACCCAGGCCGCCGCCAAATACATGACCGAAGGCGGACGCATCATCAACATCGGTAGCACCAACGCCGACCGCATGCCCTTCGCCGGTGGCGGCCCATACGCCATGAGCAAGTCGGCACTGGTCGGCCTGACCAAAGGCCTGGCCCGTGATCTCGGCCCGCAGGGCATCACCATCAATAACGTACAACCGGGTCCGGTCGACACCGACATGAACCCGGCCCACGGTGACTTTGCGGAGAGCCTGATCCCGCTGATGGCCGTGGGTCGTTACGGCAAGGCCGAAGAGATCGCCAGCTTCGTCGCCTACCTCGTCAGCCCTGAAGCCGGCTATATCACGGGAGCCAGCCTGACCATCGACGGTGGATTCGGCGCCTGATGCATGTTAGCCAACTGCAATAACTGTGGGAGCGAGCCTGCTCCGGGCGGCGATCCGACGAAATCGGTCGATCAGACGACATCAATGTTGCCTGGCACACCGCCTTCGTCGGATCGCCGCCCGAGCAGGCTCGCTCCCACATTTTCAGTCGTCAGATCCATTCCAGCGCCGGCAAACCAAAAGCGCCCGGCTCGAACGCTTTCAACGTACGAAGAATGCCATCGGCATGTGCGTACCTGGCGTCGGCCATTGCCGCATCCGGAATCGCAATCGCCGTCATCCCCGCCGCTTTCGCCGCAGTGACACCGAAGGGCGAATCCTCGAATACCAGGCAATCTTGCGGTGCTACGCCCAGGCGTCGCGCCGCCGTCAGGAAAATATCCGGTGCCGGTTTGGCCGCACCCACCTCGGGGTCATCGGCGGTGACGATGAAGTCGAACAAGGCGAACCAATCGCGGTGCAAGGTGGTTTTCTGGCCGAACGACTGGCTCGAAGAACTGGTGCCGACGGCAATGGGAATGTTGTTGGCCTTCAGATGCCGTACCAGTTCCTGTGCGCCAGGCATCGCTTGCGCTGCAGGAAAGCGCTCGCGCATCAACGGCTCGCGGATCACCAGAAACTCTTGCGCCGTAATCGGCAAGTCCAGCGCTTCAACCACATAGCGAGCCAGATCGCCCGCGCCCCGGCCAATGATGTTCTGTTTGATGCTCCAGTCGAAGGTTCGGCCGTAACGCGCGGCAATGATGGACGTGACTTCGGTGTAGATGCCCTCCGTGTCCAGCAACAAGCCGTCCATATCGAAAATCACGGCCTTGATCGGGCCGAATGCTTTCAGTGGTGCATTCATCGCATCTGATCCGTTTTTCTAAGGCATCCCGGGCAGCTCAGGTACGGAGTGATGCCCGAATGGATTAAAGGATTCAGCAGCATAGCGAGCGCCGCTGGCTTAGAGCAACGATGAAATCCCGATCCACGCCGAATGGCTCTGCGTGATTTAGCGAATCGCCCTACAGCAAACACCAACTTTCCCGACTTCTTTCCTTGAAGATCCTCCGCAGAGTCTGATGTCCTACATTCCGCCAAGCGAAAGTCCGCAGATGTTCGATCCCCAAAAGGTATTGGCATGCCCCGCGAGCGGCCCTCTGACACTTCGCTCCGGCAAGCATGAACACCACGACGACGCCTCCAGACAGGCAAAAAACCCCAACGGCGACTGTGCTGACACCGTCGAGCACACCGCCACCCACAACTGCCCGGTGTCGATGGTCACTGGCGAGGTATTGCTGACCCTCACGGACAGCACCCTCGACGGGATCTTGCCGTTCGACTTCACCCGCATCTATCGCACCAGTGCCGTCGAGCTCGACACCGGCCTCGGTTTTGGCTGGAGCCATTCGCTGTCCCAGCACCTGGAACTCCACGACGAGCAGGTGCTGTGGATCGACCCCGAAAACCACCGCACGCCATTTCCACGGCCGACGGCGACGCGCCCGGTGATCCACAACAGCCTGTCGCGGGCGGCGCTTTATCTCGGCGAGGAGCCGGACGAACTGATCCTCGCCCTGGCCGGCGACCGAGCGCGGTTCTACCACTTTCATGACGGCCGGCTCAGCGCGATCAGCGACGCCTACGGCAACCGCGTGACGGTGCAGCGGGACCGCTTTGACCGAATCCAACGCCTGGACAACGGCGCCGACCGCGCCTTGCTGCTGCGTTACGACCTCAAGCACCTGATGGCCGTCGATTATCAGGTGTTTCAGCGCAGCGGCCTCGAGGCGCACACCTGGCGCACCGAACAGACACTGGTCAGCTACCGCTACGACGCCCGCCAGCGTCTGATCGAGGCGACCAATGCCGCGGGTGAAAGCGAGCGCTATGACTACGACGAGCAGCACGTCATCCTGCAACGGCAACTGGCCGGCGGCGCGAGTTTCTTCTGGGCGTGGGAACGCTCCGGCAAGGCAGCCCGCTGCATCCATCACTGGGCCTCGTTTGCGCAGATGGAGGTGCGTTACGCCTGGGACGATCAAGGCTGCGTGACGGTGAGCAACGCAGACGGTAGCGAAGAGGTTTACGTTCATGACGACCGCGCGCGGTTGGTGCGCCGGGTCGGGCTGGACGGCGGTGAGCAGCACAAGGCCTACGACGATCAGGGCCGCCTGATCGTCGAGCAGGACGCCCTCGGCGCCGTCACCGAATACCATTATGACGAGGTCGGCCGGCTGATCGCGCTGCTTGCGCCGGATGAGGCGCTCACGTCCTACGAGTATCGCAACGGTTTCCTGCATACCCGCACCCGCGGTCAGGCGACATGGAGCTACCAGCGCAATGCCCAGGGCGACATCACTGCCGTCACCGATCCCGACGGACAGATCATCCGCTATTTCTACGACTCGCAGGGGCGCTTGCTGACGATCCGTTTCCCCGACCAGAGCAGTCACCGGTTTGTCTGGAACGCCTTGGGACAGTTGCTGGAAGAGACCCTGCCGGACGGTGCTCAGCGCACTTTTTCCTACAATGCGTTGGGACGGCGGATTACCCGGCAGAACGAACACGGTGCCGTCACCGGTTATGAGTGGGACGCCGTGGGCCGACTGACCCGGACCACACTGCCCACCGGTGCCCGCCGTGCCTGTCGCTACAACGCCTACGGCCAGGTCACCGCCGACACCGACGAACTGGGACGGGTAACCCGTTACGAATACGCCGACGACTTGCACTTGGTCAGCCGTCGAATCAACCCCGACGGCAGCGCGCTGAAATACCGCTACGACCATGCGCAATTGTTGCTCACCGAGATCGAAAACGAGGTCGGCGACACCTACCGGATGGATTACACCCCAGGCGGATTGATCCGACAGGAGACCGGCTTTGATGGTCGTCGTACCGCCTACAGCTACGACCTCAATGGCCAGTTGCTGGAGAAAACCGAGTTTGGCGACGACGGTTCGCTGCTGGTTACCGCTTATCAACGTGACAGTGCTGGGCGGTTACTGGTCAAAACCTTGCCCGACGGGGTCAAGGTCGAGTACCGCTACGACAGTCTCGGGCGGCTGATCAGTGTCGATGACGGCGAGAACCATCCGCTGGCGTTCGAATACGATCGCCAGGACCGGCTGATTACCGAACATCAGGGCTGGGGCACCCTGCGTTACGGCTACGACGCCTGCGGTCGGCTCAAGCGCCTGCGCCTGCCGGACGCCTGTGCCCTCATCTACCATCACGCCAAGGGGGGCGCCCTCACTGACATCGACCTCAATGGCACGCGCCTGACCAGCCATCGTTTTGTCGGCGGGCGCGAACAGCAACGCCAGCAGGGCCTGCTGCTCAGCGATTACGCCTACGACGAGCAAGGCCGTTTGCAGGCCCATGCCGTCAGCCAAAAGCAACGACCGCTGTATCGCCGCAAGTATGCCTACAGCATCAAGGGCAACCTCCTGCAGATTGCCGACAGCCGCCACGGATCACGTCACTACCAATACGATGCGCTCGACCGCCTGACCGGCGTACGCCACGCCCGCGACCAGTTCGCGGAGAACTTCACCCACGACCCGGCCGGCAACCTGCTGATCCACGACCGCCCCGGCCCGTGTGTGCTCCAGGGCAACCGTTTGCGTCGACGTTACGACAGCCACTACGACTACGACGCCTTCGGCAACCTGATCCGCGAATGCCGCGGTATGCCGACCCAGGTCACCGAATACACCTACGACAGCCAGCACCGCCTGATCGGCGTCAGCACCCCGGACGGTAAACGTGTCAGCTACCGCTACGACGCGTTCGGCCGGCGCATCGGCAAAACCGTCGACGGCCAGACCACGCAATTCTTCTGGCAAGGCGACCAACTCATCGCCGAAAGCGGTCCCCGACACTACCGCAGCTACGTCTATGAGCCCGGCAGCTTCCGTCCGCTGGCGCTGCTCGACGGCAAAGGCCGGGAAGACGCCTGCCCGTTCTACTACCAACTCGACCACCTCGGCACCCCGCAGGAACTGACCAGCTACGCCGGCGTCATCGTCTGGTCGGCCAAATACACCGCCCACGGCAAACTGCGCGAACTGAGCCACGGCGACGGCGACGGCGACGGCGACGGCGAACGACTCGAACAGCCGCTACGGTTTCAGGGGCAATACTTCGACGCTGAGAGCGGTCTGCACTACAACCGGCATCGCTATTACCATCCGGACATCGGTCGTTATCTGACGCCGAATCCGGTCAAGTTGGCCGCAGGGTTGAACCCGTATCGGTACACCCGGAACCCGACGGGGTGGGTTGATCCGTTGGGGTCGAGGGGGAACTGTCCACTGGCGAACAAGGCCGGGGGCTCGGCGACAGATGGGGTGGGCGGGGCAAAGGTTGATGAGGGTGAACCCAATGCGCCCTCTCCAATACCTCAAAACCGATACTTGCATCACGCAGACTCAGGCCACGACTTATCGAGGACTGGGCGATGGACGCATTCGATCAGCTAGACAACCGGTCAATCCGGCAACATGGTTCGATCAATCTTCGTCCTCCTCCTCATCTCCCCACTCAATATTCCCCACATCGCCCGCATCATCAGCGTCGTTAAGCGGCACCGTCGCGTCATCCATCAGCGATCCCGGATCTTCATTGCCGGGATCGTTGATGGATGGCAGTCCGCTCGAGCCTTTTTCTTCCTTGCCTTCGGTTTTCGCAGTCATGGGATGCCTCGCTCAGTCAGTGATGCTTTTTGTGGTGCTTGTTCGAGTGTTTATAACCGTTACCGGAATGGGAGTGACCGCTGTCAGTCCCCAGATCATTGCCGACCGCACCGCCGGCTGCACCGCCCAGGCCTGCGCCGATTGCCGATCCGGTCGAACCGCCAAGACTGTTGCCAACCACCGATCCACCCGCCGCACCCAAACCACCGCCTATCGCTGCCTCGGTACGGCTGTGCCTGGGCGCGGCAACGGCACTACCGGCCGCTCCGCCAACACCCGCACCAATCGCTGCGCCAGTACTGCCGCCCACCTGGCCACCAACCACATTGCCCAACACCCCACCAAGACCACCGCCCACCGCGGCATCTCCATTACCTCCCGCCAGCGCCACCTGCGAGACCAGCAATCCAAAAACAATCGCCGGCAACATTAATCGCCGAGCGCTCAGGCTTCCGTTTCTTTTGCCGCTGGTTTTCGAGTCCATGGTACGCCTCACATTCTTCAAGGGTTTGGAAGGTTTGAGCCGCTGCGGTGTAAAACGTTCATATACGAAAAAGCCCGGCATCAAGCCGGGCTCTTTTCAAATATGAATCAGGATCAGTGACGCTTATGACCATTGGCCAGGTTGCTGCCTACGCCGCCGCCCAATGCACCGCCCAGGCCCGCACCGATGGTGGCACCGGACTTGCCACCAAGGCTGTTACCGATCACCGAACCACCGGCAGCGCCGACACCGCCACCGATAGCAGCGCTGGTGCGATGACCTTTTTTGGCGGCAACTGCGCTGCCCGCCGCGCCAGCCACGCCCGCACCAATCGCTGCGCCAGTGCTGCCGCCCATCTTCTGGCCGACCACGTTACCCAATGCGCCGCCCAAGCCACCGCCCAGCGCGGCAGTGCCGTCACCAGCCATTGCACCTTGAGCAACCAGAAGCCCCAGAACCAGAGCAGGCAGTGTTAAACGCATGACAAAAACCTCAAAAATAGGGGTAAACAAAAAAGGGGGCGAGATTGAATGCTTTTGCGCGGATAAAGTCCAGCACGCCGGTCCAACTTCGCGATTGGCGACGGTTGGACAGCATTTACCGAAAAGGTTTTATCGCGGACAAAAAAAAGCCCGCTGGGGAAACGGGCCAGGTGTTGCTTTCTAACGGATGAGTCGAGATTACGGAGGGTGCTGTGAAAAGTTTGTGAAAGATCACCACTTTAAAATACTTGTCATAAAACCCTTTCAGACATCAAAAAACCCGCTAAATGACGGGGGCTGCCTAACGTTCTATTACTTCCTGACCGGTGCTGTCACCTTGGGTAAGAATTTGCCCTTCAGTACCCGGCACGCCCTGGTCTTGATCTTGCCGACCTCAGTCTGGTCCTCGCCGAAGCTGGCCACATATTGGGTCTGGCCACACTGCACGCAATTGTTGATCGGAAACTCTGCGCCATCGTCCTCGATATACGGATCTGCCATCTCTTCACCCCTTTCAAAAAGCGGGATCGACACCGGCAAGCCCTTTTGCCGAAAAAATATCGACCGCCAAGGTTTTTGAGACTAGACGGTCACCAATGGACCTGCCGTTCTTATTTCCCCGTGAGCGACGAATGGCTTCTCACCTTTCACCCCAACTTGACCGCAGTCCCGGTCACAAACACCACGACCATCCCGCCTTTGCCGGCCGGCATACTGATCTCATAATCAAGCCCGACCACCGCGTCCGCCGAAAGCGCCTGCGCCCTCTCCTTGATCTCATCGGTGGCTTGAATGCGCGCCTCCTTCAACGCCCGCTCCAGTGTTTGGGAACGCCCGCCGAAAAAATCGCGCATCCCCGCAAACACATCACGGACGACGTTGATCCCTTGCACCGACTCGGCGCTGACGATGTCCAGGTAGGCGGTAATTTGCCGGCCTTCAATAGAGTGGGTTGTGGTGGTGATCATGGGTGTTCCTTCCTGTTCAGAAATTCAGCCAGCGCATTGCCGGGAACTGGAAATAGCTGCCGTCTTCAAAACGCACAGTGCGATCAGCGGGGGGGTGGCAAACCGGCCATCCAGCCGGATCGGCTTGTTCACTGCTTAAGCATGGGCCTCGCGATCAAGAACATCAGCGACCCACTGATTGATACTTTTGTGGGCTAACTGAGCTTTCACAGCAACCGTAGCGTGAAGGGCTGGGGCCAGGCGCAGACTGAGATGGCCTGAATAGGGTTTCTGTGGGGTGCGGCCGAGTTTGGCGCAAGTCTCCAGATAATCGGTGACGGCCTCTTCGAATGCGGTGCGAAGTTCTTTGACTGACTCACCGTGAAACCCGACAACATCCTTGATGCCCGCAATGTGGCCGACGAACAGGCCGTCTTCGTCGCTGTACTCGATCCGGGCTGAGTAGCCGTTGTAGGTCATTACGTTCACGGGGTAACTCCTGCTTGTTCAAGGAAAGCCCGGGCGTCACGCACCTGGTAGGGCTTGGCTTCTTTGTCGGGGTGGGGCCGGTGAAAAGTGGCCACCACACCATTCAGTTCAAAACGTACTCGTGAACCATTGCCTTCGATGGTTCTGGCCCCTGCAGCGCCGAACAAGGATTCGATGCGGGACCACTCCATGTTTGCTGGGGCTAGTCTTGAAAATACGGCTTTGAGGGTGCTGAGCTGTTTATTATTCATGGTATTATATCATGATACCGTGCAGGGTTTAGCAACCGCGAATGACATCGCTGATGCGTGGGAGAAGCCTCTAACGCGCGCTTTAAAAAACGCCGCTTATCCAGAACAGGAAAGCGGCGTTTTCGTGTGGAAGGGTTTGTTTTGCACGGTAGGCAGGATATCGGGGTGACTCTCGCCGGGGTTGTAGGCAATTTCCTAGAGTTGCGTAAAGCGTTACGCTTGCTGCGTTTTTAGCTGGTCCCTCCCCCCACGCTAACCTATGTGGCGATCACAGAAGCGCGCCCTGTTTGCTCAGCGTTACTTAGCCAACTCAGGAGCAGGTGCACAGAGTGTTGGATTAACGCCCAGAGACATCAGCAATCAGCCCAGATCCCGGAACCTGTGGTGTTCAAATGGCGAAAGCGCTATCCGGAGGCGGGTCTTGAGGGATTGAACGACCCTGCCTCGAAGTGGCCAGCCTCGCAAGCTCAGCACTCAAAAGATGAAGAAAGCTCTTACGCTGACCACCCAGCGCGTGCCGCGTGAGGCGACGCATTGGAGTGGCAGTGATCAGAGTAGGATAAGATGCCTGCAAATCAGGCTTGCCGTGAGTAGCCCCGCATGACAGATAACAGTCGGAACACCACCCGTCTGATCAAGAAGTACCCGAATCGCCGTCTGTATGACACGCACACCAGCAGTCATTTGACCCTTGCGGATATTCGCCAATTGGTCGTCGATAGAATCCCGTTCGAGGTGGTCGACGCCAAGACTGGCGAGGATCTGACCCGAAGTATTTTGCTGCAGGTCATTCTGGAAGCCGAAAGTGGCGGTGAGCCGATATTCTCCAGCGAGATGCTCATGGGGATTATCCAGTTCTACGGTCCCTACCAGAGCGTCCTCGGCAGCTACCTGGATAAAAGCATCCAGACGGTCATCGACATCCAGTCCCAGACCGGCGCTCAGTCATCTGAAGCCTGGAGCGAGTTCATGCACCAGCAAGCACCGGTCATGCAGGATTTGATGCGCCAGTATGTCGACCAGTCAAAAGCCCTCTACCTGAACACTCAGAACCTCTTCGGCCTGTTCGGCGGCATGCCACCAGGCAAGCCAGGTGCCGGTGGCGGGCCGAAAAAAAATGGCGATGGGGAGTAAACCCATCGCCATCAGTGTAACCGCTTTAATGTGACTTACTTGTTACCGCTAGTAGCCTTGGCACCAGGAGCGGTTTTACCGGCTGCGGCGGTCGCTGCGTCAAAACTGCTCTGGGCAACGTCAGCAGCCTGTTTTACGGCATTCTGTGCGCTTTCAAAAACGGTACCGGCATTCGCCAGCGACGACTTGAACGCGGCCACAACAGGCTCGGAGCCAGCCGGTGCATTCTTGCTGATCACTTCAACGAACTCTTGCACCTGCTGGGTGCCCGCCTCGACCTGACGCGAGGTCAGTTTGGCGATTTCCGAGTGAGTGCCGACAATCAACGCTTGCACTTGGCGATTGAACTCAGCCAGGCGTTCGACTTGCACATTTGGCTGGGTGAAAGAAGTCTGGAGCTCGGTGAGCCCTTGTAGATCACGGACTGCCAGCAGCTTGCGAAAGCCGTCGAACTGCTCCTCGGTGGCGGCCTGCAATGTCTTGAACTGCAATTGGCTGAACTGTTCAACACTGGAGAAGATTTTGCCGCTGATTTGCTGCAGGAGGTCTAGGTTGGCTTTCTGAGCGTCTTGCAATTTTTCCGAGTTAAAAAAAGACATGCTTGAATCTCCTGATGCTGGAAGGCCTACATGGGCCCGAGGACGCGATAGCGATCCTGCCGGTCATCGCGCTAGCCTTAATATTGCAGTGCACAAATCCGTTTAGCAATGATTTCTTGTGCAGTGCACAAAAAATTTTCTTCTCCTGCCTCTTTTCGCTATAGACTCCTAACATCGAACAGCCAGCCAAGCCCTGTTTATTAATGAGGCGCAGGCAGCTTCTTCTCATGCATAACGCCAGGAGATCACCATGGGCCAGGAAGATATTATTGCATCGCAATATGAAAAACCCTCCTCTCAACGCGGCCTGTTCGAACACCTGAGTCATCTGCAGCAGCTCAACACCCTGAATGTCCTTGATGCTTTGCGCCAGCGCCAGGAAAAAACCCTCGCGCCTCTGAAGCGGGGTCAGCTCAGACAACCCACGCCCACTGACTGGCAGGAATACTTCACCGACCTCGGCCAACGCAGCCTGCTGTTCTGGGACACCCTGCGCCAGCGTGGCGATAATACCCTGGCCCATGAACGCGCCGGGTATCCTCTGCTGCTCAAGTTCGATCATGAAACCCTGGTCGCAGGCTCCGACCTCCCACGCCCGGTCAACTATTCACTGTTGCGAATCCTCCCCGGACCAGAGCAAAGAATCGACAGCAACGCCCAGCCGGTGATCATCATTGACCCACGCGGCGGCCACGGCTCGGGAATCGGCGGTTTCAAACAGGATTCGGTATTAGGTGAAAGCCTCAGAGCCGGCCACCCCACCTATTTCATCTCCTTCAGTCACTCACCGCTGCCTGGGCAAACCCTGACCGATATCGTCGAAGCCCAGGCCCGGTTCATCGATGTCGTCAGCGCCCTTCACCCGGCCAACAGCAAGCCGATCATCATCGGTAACTGCCAGGCCGGCTGGGCCTTGATGGGGCTGGCGGCAACACGGCCGGAACTGCCGGGATTGATCATTATCAATGGTGCCCCCTTGTCGTACTGGGCCGGTGTCAATGGACGCAATCCGATGCGCTACATCGGTGGCCTGCTGGGTGGCGGCTGGATGGCTCGCCTGGGCAGCGACCTGGGCAATGGCCGTTTCGACGGTACCTGGCTGGTCAGCAATTTCGAAAACCTGGACCCGGCCAACACCTATTGGGGCAAGTACTACCAGTTGTTCAGCCAGGTCGACAGCGAGGCTGCGCGCTTCCTCGACTTCGAACGCTGGTGGGGCAGCCCGACCCTGCTCAATGGCGAAGAGATCGAGATGATTGTCGATGACCTTTTCATCGGCAACCAGTTGTCCGGCGGTCTCGGCCGCAAGAGCACCGGCATTGACCTGAAACGTATTGAAGCACCGGTGGTGGTGTTCTGTTCCTACGGAGACAACATCACCCCTCCCCAGCAGGCATTGGACTGGATCGCCGATGCCTATCCCAGCGATCTCGCTTTGCATGACGCAGGACGTACCATCGTCTACCTGCGGCACGCCAGCATCGGCCATTTAGGCATTTTTGTTTCCGGCAAAGTGGCGCGGCGCGAACACCGTGGGATGCTCGGCGCGGTCGAAACCATCAAGGCGCTGCCGGCGGGACTGTATGAAATGCTGATTGACGATCTGCCAACCTCCTCAGGCAGCGATGACATGCAATACCGAGTGCGTTTCGAATCAAGGCGAATCGCCGATATCCATGATGACGTCGAGCCGGCCCGTGATGACGATCGCGAATTCTCTCTGGTGGAGCGCGCCTCTGAAATCAACAGCGCGTTTTACGACGGGTTTATACGTCCGTGGCTGCGTCAGATCGTCAACGAGCCAATTGCCGAACTGTTGCGCAGGGTGCACCCCTTCCATCAGCAGCAAGTGCTATGGAGCAGCCTGAATCCGGCGCTGTGGTGGTTAGCCGGGACCGCCTCCCAAGTGAGCAGTGATCGTCATCCTGCACGCAAAGACAACCCGTTGCTGGCCTGGCAAGCGTTGTTTTCCAACCAGATGCAAGACGCCCTGAATGCTTATCGCGATGTGCGTGACGCCACTCAGGAGCTGTGTTTTTACGGTATTTACGGCGCACTGAGTACCCTCACCAGCAACAAGCCTGTGCGAAATCTCCAGGCACATGCCGACCAGCTGGACCAGGCCCTGATCGAACGCCTGCAGGATGCGCTGCCTCATGGCGGCCCTCTGGAAGCATTGGTGCGGATCCTGTTTTTGCTGGGCCGCGACAGCGACAAGGCGGGCAAGGAAAGCATCGAGAAGCTGATCCAGCAGGTGCACCTGCTGGTCCAGGACTACAGCAATGAGCCCACTGCCCTGCGCGAAGCCATCCGATTGCAGAACCTGCTGGTTTTCGCCCACCCGCAGGAAAGCTTGCGCAGCCTGCCTTTGTTGCTACCAGAGGCAAAGGAGCGCCAACAGGTCCTGACAGCCGTTGGGCAATTGATGCCTGAACTGCTGGCGACCGTTGGAGCTGAAGGCGAATTCTGGCGTGAACTGCACGCGCTGCTCGAAGTCCCCCTGCCGGGCTTCAGCCTGACCCAACCACCCGGTGAAACAGTTGTCATCGCGCAGGAGCCCCCTTCGCAGCCACCTGCGGCGCCGCAGATCACACCGCCGCCCGCTCCCGCCAACGTAGTTAAAGCCCCGAAGCGCAAAGCGCGCAAAGGTACAACAGGCCCCAAGCCTCAATGACCCTTCACAAGGGATTAGCGGTGAATCCGTTCGGTGAAGCCTGCGACCTTATGATCTCTGGACAGACCGATGAGGTTCATGGAACGGACCCGCGCGACTTTTTCGACCACAGGCGACAACTCGTCGGTTCGATACTGACCGGGCGTCATACCGAACCAACGGATGCACGCCTTATGGAAGCTGCTGTGATCATGGAAGCCGAGCAGGCAAGTCACATGCTTCAAGTTGAAATGAGAATGGCGCAAATAGAAGTCAGCCATCTGCCGGCGCACATCGTTCAGGACGTCCTTGAATTGCGTGCCATCCTTCTCAAGGCCTCGTTGAAGCGTTCGCTTGCTGATATTCAGTGCCGCCGCAATCGATTCCATATCGCATTGCCCTTGGCCTTGCCCCTGGCTCAAGCGCTCGGTAATCAGCGCGCGAATCCTGCCAACGATAGAGTAACCGGACAACAGGTCCAATTGAGCCTCGGCAAAACTGTCATGGAGCGTGGCCAACGCCTCGTTGGCCATGCTCAACGGACTCAGAAGCTCCTGGCCATCGAACAGGATGCTGTCATATGCCGCCCCGAAACGCAGCGGACAGCCAAAAAGCCGCTGATGCTCCGACGTGTCTTCAGGTTCGGGATAAGTGAACTCCACACTCAACGGTTGCGGTGACTTGCCACCTGCCAGCCAATGGCAGAAACCCAGCAGCGAAGCCAAGGCTGCATCCGTGTATTGCCGGGGTTTGACCGAGCCATGTTGCCGATGATCGAGATTGGCCAATCGGTAATGCTGCTGCTCCTTGACAAGGAAAAGGCTGAATCCGGTACCAATCAACGGGCTGAAACGAACCAGACGTTCAAGCGCCCTTTTCAGATTCGAACTGGACATCATCGTGTAGCCCACGATCTGAAAACTACTGGGATGGAATTCCCCGTAGGCTTTCAAACCGATATTCAGATCATCCGAAGCCTGAGCAGCCAGGTCCCAAAGACGATAGATAATGCTTCGCTCGCAGAATGCTCCTGGTTGACTCACGAACCCGACATCCAGTCCCGCCTCCTGGCACAGACCGGCAAGGTCCAGTCCTTGGGCCAGAAACGTATTCGCCAGCATGCTGGCATAACCCGAACTCATTCTATACATGGCGTCCTCATTGACCAATGGAACCGAACGTCCTGTCCGGAGCCGATACTGACATGCACTGAACATATTTCAACAGTGTTTCAGGAATATTAACTATCCATTGAGTTTTAAGAGTTGATCCAAGTATGGGTGCTCCTCATTTTTTTGCCAGCAGGCCAAAACACCCGCGTGGCACCGATGGACAGGAGAACGTCACCTTCAAACACTTCCGCACGGCCCGTCGATATCGAACAATCTTCTCTCCTGCAGCGCAAAAAAATGGAGTAGATGTATGGAATCGCGTAGTCGCATTGCTTTGGTAACGGGTGGTATGGGCGGTATCGGTACGGCAATCAGCCAACGTCTATACAAGGAAGGATTCAAGGTAATCGTCGGCTGCAGCTCTGATTCCAGCCGCAAGAACGACTGGCGTGCCAGCCAACTGGAGGCAGGTTACGAGTTCGAGTTCATCTATGGGGACGTCACCGATTGGGAGTCAACCCGCAAGGCTTTCGAGATGGCCCGTGAACAATTCGGCCCGATCGATGTGCTGGTCAACAACGCCGGCATCACCCGCGACGCGTCTTTTCGCAAGCTCACCCCGGAAGACTGGAACAGCGTGATCGGGACCAACCTGACGGGCTTGTTCAACACCACCAAGCAAGTCATTGAAGGCATGTTGTCCAAAGGCTGGGGGCGGATCATCAATATCTCCTCCATCAACGGTCAGCGTGGCCAGTTCGGTCAGACCAACTACTCCGCCGCCAAGGCTGGCATCCATGGTTTCACCATGGCACTGGCCCGGGAAGTCTCCGGCAAGGGCGTGACCGTCAATACCGTATCCCCAGGCTACATCCAGACCTCCATGACCGCGGCAATTCGTCCGGACATTCTGGAAGGCATGATCGCAGCAACTCCGGTTGGTCGCCTTGGCCAACCCGAAGAGATCGCCTCAATCGTGGCCTGGCTGGCATCCGATGAGTCCGCCTACAGCACCGGTGCCGATTTCTCGGTAAACGGCGGCATGAACATGCAATAACCCCCGATCAGGGCAGGAATGCCCTGGTTTGCTCGACGAATTTTGTCTTTTCGATGAGGTCACGCATGAACGAAGTCGTAATCGTTGCCGCTACTCGTACCGCCATTGGCAGCTTCCAGGGTGCTCTGTCTGCAATTCCCGCAACCGAACTGGGTGCCGCAGTGATTCGCCGCTTGCTGGAGCAGACGGGTATCGATGCCGCTCAAATTGATGAAGTGATACTCGGCCAGGTACTCACTGCCGGCGCTGGGCAGAACCCGGCACGCCAGACAGCGATCAAGGCTGGCTTGCCACACACCACGCCTGCCCTGACCTTGAACAAGGTCTGCGGCTCTGGTCTCAAGGCGGTCCATCTTGCCGTCCAGGCAATCCGTTGCGGCGACGCGGAACTGGTCATCGCTGGCGGTCAGGAAAATATGAGTCTGGCCCCCTATGTTCTGCCCAAGGCACGCACCGGCTTGCGTATGGGCCATGCGCAACTGCAAGACAGCATGATCCAGGATGGCCTGTGGGACGCCTTCAACGACTACCACATGGGCATCACCGCCGAGAATCTGGCGCAGAAGTACGAGATCTCTCGTGAAGCGCAGGATGCCTTCTCCGCAGCCTCGCAACAGAAGGCCGCCGCAGCCATTGAGGGCGGGCGTTTCCAGAGCGAGATCACCCCGATCCTGATTCCTCAGCGCAAGGGCGAACCGCTGGTCTTCGACACCGACGAACAGCCGCGTATCGACAGCACTGCGCAAGCGTTGGCGAAACTCAAACCGGCATTCCAGAAAGACGGCAGCGTGACCGCCGGCAACGCTTCGACCCTCAACGATGGTGCGGCCGTGCTGTTGCTGGCCAGCGCCGCTAAAGCACAAGCACTGGGCCTTCCGGTACTGGCACGGATCAAAGCCTATGCCAGCGCCGGCGTGGACCCGTCGATCATGGGCATCGGCCCAGTCCCGGCTACACGCCTGACCCTGCAAAAGGCCGGCTGGAGCGTCGAGGACCTGGACCTGATCGAAGCCAACGAAGCCTTCGCCGCCCAGGCGCTGGCGGTTGGCAAAGAGTTGGGTTGGGACACCAGCAAGGTCAACGTCAACGGCGGCGCGATCGCCCTTGGCCATCCGATCGGCGCTTCGGGGGCACGGATTCTGGTGTCGCTGGTGCACGAACTGATCCGTCGCGACGGCAAGAAGGGGCTGGCCACTTTGTGCATCGGCGGCGGACAAGGCGTCGGCCTGGCTATCGAGCGCTAACCAACGGCATCTGGGTAGCCCATGCGCGGACTTGAGACCCTTGTTCCGCGCATCGGATCGGCGTCAAGTTGGCGTCAGACAACGCTGCCCGCATTCCTGCCGTCGCTACGCCGGAGTCCGGCAAAGCGCGGCTTTTTTTCTGCCCGGCTCATCTGTATGGGCAAGGAACTTTATGGACAACAACGCGCATACATTCAAAACCTATTGGTCAGGCCAGGTTCCGTTCATCGCTTCCTTTGCAGTGCAACAATTACGCCAATGGGTCAGCACTAATCCGTGGTTTTCCGGGCATGAGCACGGCGCCTGGTTCGAGTTACCTCGCGAAACCCTGGACAGCCTTCAAGCGGACTACCAGGTTCAATGGGGCCAACTCGGCCAAAAACTGCTGACCGGCCAACCCTTCAGCTTCGATGATCGACGCTTCTCCAGCGGCAACTGGAGCGAGCCACTGTTCGGCTCGCTCGCCGCGTTTTACCTGCTCAACGCAAGCTTTCTCCTGAAACTGCTCGACAAGCTGCTGATCGACGAAAAAAAACCGCGCCAACGCCTGCGCTATCTGGTGGAGCAAGCCATTGCCGCCAGTGCGCCAAGCAATTTCCTGATCAGTAACCCTGATGCGCTCCAGCGTGTGGTTGAGACTCAAGGTGCCAGCCTGCTCACAGGTATGCAGCATCTGGCCAGCGACATGAACGAAGGCAAAATGCGCCAGTGTGATAGCGGTGCCTTCAAGGTTGGCGTTGATCTGGCCAGCACCCCCGGCGAAATCGTCTTCGAGAATCACCTCTTCCAGCTCATTCAGTACTACCCGCAAAGCGAAACCCAGTACCGACACCCGGTATTCGTCGTACCGCCATCGATCAACAAGTACTACATCCTTGATCTGCGCCCGGACAACTCGATGGTCCGCCACCTGCTGGAACAGGGACATCCCGTATTCCTGATGTCCTGGCGCAACTTTGACGAGGAACACGCTGGCACCACCTGGGATGACCTGATTGAACACGGGGTAATCAACGCCTTGCAGGTGACCCGCAATATCAGTGGCGAGCAGCGACTCAATTGCGTGGGCTTCTGCATCGGCGGCACCCTGCTGAGCACGGCGCTGGCAGTACTTGCTGCACGCGGCGACAGGGAGATCGCCAGCGTGAGCCTGTTCACCACGTTCCTTGACTACCTGGATACCGGCCCCATCGACATATTCGTCGACGAAGAACTGGTGGCCTATCGAGAGCGCACCATCGGCGGCATGAATGGTCCCATCGGTCTGTTTCGTGGTGAGGACATGGGCAATACCTTTTCCCTACTGCGCCCCAACGAGCTGTGGTGGAACTACAACGTCGACAAATACCTCAAGGGGCAGAAGCCGATCCCGCTTGATCTGCTGTTCTGGAACAACGACAGCACCAACCTTCCGGGGCCGATGTACTGCTGGTATCTGCGCCACACCTATCTGCAGAACGATTTGAAATCAGGCGAGCTGGAGTGCTGTGGGGTCAAGCTTGATTTGCGTGCAATTGACGCTCCCGCTTACATCCTCGCCACCCATGACGATCACATCGTGCCCTGGAAAAGCGCCTACGCCAGCACCAACCTGCTCTCCGGGGCCAAGCGTTTTGTATTAGGAGCTTCAGGGCATATCGCCGGCGTCATCAATCCACCGGCCAAGCAGAAGCGCCATTACTGGACCAATAATCGGGTCACGAAAAACCCGGAGACCTGGTTCAAGAATGCTGAGCAGCAACCCGGTAGCTGGTGGAATGATTGGTTCAACTGGCTGGCGGGACACTCCGGCGAGCGCCAACCAGCGGTTGCGCACATAGGGAATGACAAATTCCCGCCTCTGGAGCCGGCGCCAGGCAGTTATGTAAAGCAATGAAAGACTGAAATGCCCTGCTGCATGACTTCATGCAGCAGGTCAACTGCGGATCATTTGTTTCGGTACAAGGAAAGAGGCCCCATGAGCACCGCGTTGCGCATCAACGAAGCACTTTTGATTGCCGGGCACGCATTCGAACCTTTTCAATGCGTCGCCTGGGCCGCGCAAGACGGTAATGGCGAACTGAGCCTGACCGTCATCGACCGGGCAGCCACTCGTATTTGTCGCAAACAGATTCCAAGCAGTACCTATTCCGACCCGGCGCAGCTGGAAAACCTGCTGGAAGAGGTACGCGCCGAGTTGAGCCTGGGGGGCTACACGCTGCAATCCTGGGCAATGCCAGGGTAAACATTCTCGCGGATCGCTACCAGGATGTGAGGCAAATATTGGGCACGGGGCGACAATCCATTTCATCCCTGATGGAATGATTTGCCGGGCTGGAGTTTTTTCAGAAACGCAGAAACGAAAAAGCCCTGAATAATCAGGGCTTTTTCGTATAAATGTGGCGGTGAAGGAGAGATTCGAACTCTCGATACAGTTTCCTGTATACACACTTTCCAGGCGTGCTCCTTAAGCCACTCGGACACTTCACCGTATCTCTTCAAACAAGTTCTGTCTGTCGAGGCGCGCTAATGTAGTCGAAAGCTTTTCCGATGGCAAACATTTTTTTCAGAATTTTCATGCGGTTAACGCGATTCAGCGTTTCCGGTCGCTCGGGGCCATGGCAAACCGGCCAATCTCCGGCTTCGTGCCCTCTTCTATATAGAGGGGAATGCGCGGCAGGCACGGAGGGCTGCGCCTGGCGGGCAGGCAAAGGGTGACTGGCGGGTCAGTCACGGCGCTTTACCTGGCCTGCGGCGGTGGGTAACGTCTGCCCAACTTTATTGAAAGGAATAGCGTCATGAGTGAGTTGATTTCCTACCATCTCGAAGACGGTATCGCGACCCTGACCTTGAGCAATGGCAAGGTCAATGCCATCTCCCCGGATGTGATTGCCGAGCTCAATGCTGCGCTGGATCAGGCCGTGACTGATCGTGCGGTGGTGATCATTACTGGCCAGCCGGGCATTCTCTCCGGTGGTTATGACTTGAAGGTGATGACGGCCGGCCCTAAAGAAGCCGTGGCACTGGTGACCTCCGGCTCGACCCTGGCCCGCCGCCTGCTGTCGCATCCCTTCCCGGTGATCGTTGCGTGCCCGGGGCATGCGGTGGCCAAGGGCGCGTTTCTGCTGTTGTCGGCCGACTATCGCATTGGCGTAGACGGTGCGTTCAGCATTGGCCTGAACGAAGTGCAGATCGGCATGACCATGCACCACGCGGGCATTGAGATCGCACGTGATCGCCTGAACAAAGTGGCGCTTCAGCGTTCGGTGGTCAACGGCGAGATGTTCAGTCCACAAGGCGCCGTGGCTGCCGGTTTCCTTGATGTCGTGGTCTCGGCTGAAGAACTGCAAGGCGCGGCACTGGCGGCGGCTCGCCAGTTGAAGAAGATCAACATGACCGCGCACAAGAACACCAAATTGAAAGTACGCAAAGCGCTGCTGGAGGCCCTGGACAACGCAATCATCCAGGACCAGGAACATTTGGGTTAAGCCCGGATCTGCTGCAACGAAAGCCCGACCGTCGTGTCGGGCTTTTTCATACATGCCTCTTCATACATACCTGTGTTAAACCTCTGTAACCGCTCTAGATCGCTTCTGACCGATTGGTCGGAAACATCAGCACAAACATCGGCTATCTCCCACTTTCCTGGGAGCAATTGCCGAAAACAGTGCACATCCGTACACTGCGCCACCTTTTGTCCCGGTGGGGCCTGTAAATGCTGTTTTTGTTCCGTATGTCATTGATGGGCCTGCACTTTATTGTGGCAGGTGTGCTGGGTGTGATTCTCGGCCTGTGCCGGCCATTCAATCCGGACAACAGTCGTCTGTGCGCACGCCTGTACGCATGGCCGGCCATGTGTATTTTGCGTTTGCGGGTGAAGGCCGACGTCGGGCCGTTGATGGATAAACCGGACAGCTGCGTGATCATCGCCAATCACCAGTCCAACTACGACCTGTTTGTGTTTGGCAACGTGGTGCCCCGCCGTACCGTGTGCATCGGCAAAAAGAGCCTGAAATGGGTGCCGCTGTTCGGGCAGCTGTTCTGGCTGGCCGGCAATGTGCTGATCGACCGCGGCAATGCGCACAAGGCGCGCAACTCGATGTTGACCACTACCCACACCCTGCAAAACAAAGACACCTCGATCTGGGTTTTCCCGGAAGGCACGCGCAACCTGGGTGAGGACTTGCTGCCCTTCAAGAAAGGCGCCTTTCAGATGGCCATTGCCGCCGGGGTGCCGATCGTGCCGGTGTGTGTCAGCAGTTACGTCAAACACATGCGATTGAACCGCTGGCGCAGCGGGAAAATTCTGATTCGCTCATTGCCGGCGATTCCCACCGCCGGATTGAGCCTGGACGACATGCCCATGCTGATTGCCCAGTGCCGCGAGCAGATGCGTGAATGCATCGAATCGATGGACCGGCAACTGCTGGCCGCCTGAAAAAAGAAAACCCGCCTTATGCGGGTTTTCTTTTGCCTGCGCGTCTTTACCTGTGAACCCGGCAGATTTAACTGACTCTCAAACACTGCGGGGCTAAGCTGTTCGACACTGCCATTGCATTTGTTGCCACCTGAAAGCTGCCAAAAGAAGTGAATCACCATCATGGGTAGAGTTGTTGCTTCAGCGGTTTATAGCGCCGGTAAGAGAGTCACCAATATCACCCTCGACGAAGGCGCAGCCTGGGCGGCAAAGCCAGGACACTTTGTCTGGATCGGCCTCGAGGAGCCGAACGCCGAGGAACTCTACAATCTGCAACGCCAGTTCAACCTGCACGAACTGGCCATTGAAGACGCCCTGGAAAAACACAGCCGGCCGAAGCTGGAAACCTTCGGCGATGCGCTGTTCATCGTGACCTATTCGCCCATCCGCCATGAAGGCAAACTCGAGTTCATCGAGACGCATATCTTTGCCGGCAATGGCTACATCATTACTGCGCGCAACGGTCA
This sequence comes from Pseudomonas sp. P4_C1, assembly GCF_056402155.1. NCBI lineage: Bacteria > Pseudomonadati > Pseudomonadota > Gammaproteobacteria > Pseudomonadales > Pseudomonadaceae > Pseudomonas > Pseudomonas sp. P4_C1. The sequence continues at coordinate 134,712 of NZ_JBFUHY010000011.1, read as the reverse complement.
CTCGGCGTCCTACGCCCATGTCCGACAACGCTGTGAGGCGCGTCCGCTATTGCTTGAGCACGGGGAAGATTTCGTACTCTATGCCATCCTCGATTTCGTGATCGAAAACTACCAGCCGATGGGCGAAGCGATCCATACCGAGATTGATGAGCTGGAACGCAACGTGTTATGCGGCGTGTTGAATGACTACGACATCCAGAAGCTGCATGGCTTGCGTCGTGATGTCTTGCGCTTGCGTCGTTATGTGGCCCCGATGATCGAGATAGGAGAGGAATTGCAAAGGCTGAGCTTCCCGTTTATCGATAAAAACATGCGCCCATACTTCCGCGATGTGCAGATCCATGTAACGCGGCAAATGGAAGACCTGACGACCCTGGCGGATATTGCCAGCCAGACGATTGAGGTCGGGGTGCTGTTGGAGGCCTCTCGACAGAGTGTGGTGCAACGCAAGTTTGCGGCCTGGGCGGCGATTCTGGCCTTCCCGACGGCGGTGGCGGGTATTTATGGAATGAATTTCCAGAACATGCCGGAGTTGAGCTGGCAATTCGGGTATTTCGGAGTGCTGGGGTTTATTACGGTGGGTTGTTTGGGGTTGTGGGCGAGTTTCAAGAAGTCGGGGTGGCTTTAGATCCCAGGCGAGTGCTTCGCACTCGATCGCGAGCAAGCTCGCTCCCACAATGGATCTTCGGTGTTGCAGAGATCAATGTGGGAGCGAGCCTGCTCGCGATGCTTTTAGTTTCAATCAGCTGCTGGCTTGTGCGCCACAAACCGCATCATCCACTCGGCAACCGTGGCGCCGTGATGTTCCTGCGCAAGGCTCGCGATACCTTTGGAGTAGACCTGCTCACCCAGTGCCTGCTGGCGAATCTCCAACAGGGCACGGGAGTAGTCGTGGATGAATTCCGGATGCCCCTGGAAGCACAGCACCTGATCGTTGATGTGGTAGGCGGCATACGGGCAGAAATCGCTGGAAGCAATGACCGTGGCGTTCTCCGGCAGCGACGTGACCTGATCCTGGTGGCTGATCAGCAACGTCAATTCTTCGCGCACCGGACTCATCCATGGCGCCTTGGCGGCCATCTTGTACTTGTGCGTGCCGACACCCCAGCCTTGGGTTGCACGCTCGCTCTTGCCACCCAGCAGCAGTGCCAGCAACTGATGACCGAAGCAGACACCCAGCAACTTGTCGCCGCGCTCGTAGCGGGTCAGCAGATATTTCTTGAGGGTTTCGATCCACGGGTCGGTGCCAAAGGAATCGGCCTTGCTGCCCGTCACCAGGTAGGCGTCGAATGTCAGGTCGTCGCTTGGGTATTCACCCTGCACCACGTTGTAGACCGTGAACTCGGCGGCAATCGGCTGCTGCGAAAACAGGTGTTTGAACATCTGCCCGTAGCCCTGATATTGGTCAACCAATTCCGGACGCAGGTGGTCGGTTTCCAGAATGCAGATGCGTAACGACATAAAAAATACCTGACACGTGATGGGAATAATGCACACCCCAGAGCCTGCCTTGAAACACCGTGACAAGGCAAGCCCCGAAATGCGTCATCGCGCCCTTAGAAGATCTCCCCTTTCGCCGCTTTTTCCAGCAACAGTGCAGGCGGCGCGAACCGCTCTCCATATTGCTTGGTCAGGTACTGGGCACGGGCGACAAAGTCCTGCACGCCGTACTGGTTGATGAACTGCAGCGCACCACCGGTCCATGGGGCGAACCCGATACCGAAGATCGAGCCAACGTTGGCATCCGCCGTCGAGGTCAACACGCCCTCCTCCACACAGCGCACTGTTTCGATGGCTTGCACGAACAGCAGGCGATCACGCACATCCTTCGGCGAAATCTGCCCGTCGGTTTTCTCGAAGCGCGCCTTCAACTCCGGCCACAGGTGTTTCTGGCCGCCCACCGGATACTCGTAGAAACCTCCACCGGCAGCCTTGCCCGGGCGCTTGAACTCATTGAGCAGCACGTCAATCACGGCAAATGCTGGATGTTCTATCAGTGGTTTCCCTTCTGCTTGCAAGTCCTTGGCGGTTTGCAGGCGGATATGGCTCATCAGGCTGAGGGAAACTTCGTCAGAGATCGCCAGCGGTCCTACAGGCATGCCGGCTTTGCGCGCTTCAGTCTCTATCATCGCCGCGTTGATGCCTTCACCCAGCATGGCGATGCCTTCGTTGGTGAAGGTGCCGAACACCCTTGAGGTGAAGAAACCGCGGCTGTCATTGACCACAATCGGGGTTTTCCTGATTTGCAGGACGTAATCGAAGCCACGGGCCAGGGTTTCGTCACTGGTGTTGGCGCCCTTGATGATTTCCACCAGCGGCATTTTCTCCACGGGGCTGAAAAAATGCAGGCCGATGAACTTGCTCTGATCGGGCACGGCGCACGCCAGGCCGCTGATCGGCAAGGTCGAGGTGTTGGAAGCGATAACCGCATCCGCGCCGACGACCTTCTGCGCCGCCAACGAAACCTTGGCCTTCAAATCCCGATCCTCGAACACGGCCTCGATGATCAGGTCACAACCGGCCAGGTCGGCATCGCTTTCGGTGGTTTGAATGCGGGACAGAACGGTGTCACGTTGCTCGATGCTCATTTGTCCGCGAGCGACTTTCTTGTCCAGCAGCGCCGCCGAATGCGCCTTGCCCTTCTCTGCCGCAGCGCGGTTGATGTCCTTGAGCACCACTTCGATACCGGCCGATGCGCTGACAAACGCAATCCCGGCGCCCATCATCCCGGCGCCGAGCACGCCGACTTTGCGGGTGACATAGGGTTCAAAACCTTGAGGCCGCGAGCCGCCGGCATTGATTTCGTTGAGCTGGAACCAGAACGTGCCAATCAGGTTTTTCGAGACCTGTCCGGTGGTCAGTTCAGTGAAATAGCGGGTTTCGATAAGGTGCGCCGTGTCGAAATCCACCTGGGCGCCCTCGACCGCCGCACAGAGGATTTTCTCCGGCGCGGGCATCGTGCCCTGGGTTTTGCTGCGCAGGATCGACGGCGCAATCGCCAGCATCTGGGCGACTTTAGGGCTTGACGGTGTACCGCCCGGAATCTGGTAGCCCTTCACATCCCAGCGTTGTACCGCCGTCGGGTTGGCGAGAATCCACGCCTTCGCCTTGGACATCAACTCTTCGGAATTCGCTGCCAGTTCATCGATCAACCCTGCCTGCAATGCCTGTTGCGACCGCACCCGCTTGCCTTCGAGCAGATACGGCAGGGCCTTTTCCAGGCCGAGCATACGCACCATGCGCACCACGCCACCGCCGCCCGGCAGCAGGCCGAGGGTGACTTCCGGCAGGCCGAGTTGCACCGATGGATTGTCCAGTGCCACGCGATAATGACAGGCCAGGCAGATTTCCCAGCCGCCGCCGAGTGCCGCGCCGTTGATCGCCGCGACCACCGGTTTACCGAGGGTTTCCAGGGTGCGCAACTGCCCCTTGAGGGTCAGCACCATGTCGTAGAAGGCTTTGGCTTCGGGCTTGCCGACCTTGATCAGTTCATTGAGGTCGCCGCCAGCGAAGAAAGTCTTCTTGGCCGAGGTGATGATCACACCGGCGATGCTGTCCTTGTCGGCCACCAGGCGTGCAACGCAGTCAGCCATGGCTTCGCGGTACACCGCGTTCATGGTGTTGGCGCTCTGGCCCGGTATGTCGATGGTCAGGACCACGATCTGGTCCTGGCCTTTTTCGTAACGAATGGCTTCGCTCATAACTGGGTTCCTTGAAGTCCGGGCTCAGAGGCGTTCGATGATGGTGGCAATGCCCATGCCGCCGCCGACACACAGGGTCGCGAGGCCATAACGCAGGCGTCGGGCTTCCAGTTCATCGAGCAGCGTGCCGAGAATCGCGCAGCCAGTGGCACCCAGCGGGTGGCCCATGGCGATGGAACCACCGTTGACATTGACCTTGTCCGGTTCGACGGCCATGTCCTTGATGAATTTCAACACCACGGACGCGAACGCCTCGTTGACCTCGAACAGATCGATGTCTTCGACCCGCAGCCCGGCCTTGGCCAGCGCCTTGCGGGTCGCCGGCGCGGGGCCGGTGAGCATGATGGTCGGGTCGGTGCTGGTGACCGCGGCGGCGACAATCCGCGCCCGGGGCTGCAAGCCCAGCGCCCGGCCCTTGGCTTCGGAGCCGATGAGCATCAGCGCCGCGCCGTCGACGATTCCGGAACTGTTGCCCGGGGTGTGGACGTGGTTGATCCGCTCGACGTGGCTGTAGACCCGCAGTGCGGTGGCATCGAAGCCCATCTGCCCCATCATCTCGAAACTTGGCTTGAGCTTGCCCAGGCCTTCCAGGGTCGATTCGGCGCGGATGAACTCATCGTGATCGAGCAGGATGATGCCGTTCTGGTCCTGCACCGGCACCAGAGACTTGTTGAACGAGCCGTCGGCTCGCGCACGCGCAGCCTTTTGCTGGGAATGCAGCGCGTAGGCATCGACGTCCTGACGGCTGAAGCCTTCAAGGGTGGCGATCAGGTCGGCGCCCACCCCCTGTGGCGTGAAGTGGCTGTGCAGGTTGGTCGCCGGGTCCAGCGCCCAGGCCCCGCCATCGCTGCCCATCGGCACCCGCGACATCGACTCGACACCGCCGACCACCACCAGGTCTTCGAAGCCGGAGCGCACTTTCATTGCGCCGAGGTTGACCGCCTCCAGCCCGGAAGCGCAGAAGCGGTTGATCTGCACCCCCGCCACACTGACATCCCAATCGGCCACCTGAACAGCAGTTTTGGCGATGTCAGAGCCTTGATCGCCAACCGGCGTCACGCAGCCGAGCACCACGTCATCGACCTGGCTGGTGTCCAGCGCCATGCGCTGTTGCAGTGCGGTGAGCAAACCGGCAACCAGATTCACCGGTTTGACACTGTGCAAGGCGCCGTCGGCCTTGCCTTTACCACGGGGCGTGCGTAACGCGTCGAAAATCAATGCTTGGGTCATGACGTCCTCGAACCACAGTGCAGGTGGGTAAATACCGAGCGCTCACTCTTGGCCCGAGCCGCGATTGATTCAATGACCTTAGCGCTCACAGACGTTGACGCTCACGCTCAGACGGACGGTAGTCAGCTACCGGATTAACCGATTCAAGACACCAAGCTGTCTAGCCAACGGGCGCCAAAGAAGCTGGCAATAGGCCTCATACCTTTTTTAAAGCGAATAGTAACAACTCCATATGAAATGGATCTAAACCAAGCGCAGCGCGGGCTCTAAGGTTCACTTGTACGAAGTTGTCGTCGGGTTTTGCCGAGACGCTCGTCACTACAGGAAGTGCAACGCGCTGCCAACATGGAGATATGCAGGCAGGCATCAGGAAATAACAAAAAAGGCGGTCAAGCCATGTTCAAACAATCGAAAGTACGTCAAGCCGGGCTCATCCTTTTCGCCACCACGCTGTTGTTGATATTGCCGAACCTGACCAAGGTGATCGGCTAGTCGCGTCTAAAAGATTCGGCACCACAGTTTTTGAATTGCCACTATCAAAATGTGACTGGCCCGCTACCCGGGCCAGCGTGGCTGTGCCAATCTTTGCGGCACTTGCACGACATGGACGGCGATCACTTGAAAATGCTCATTCTGCTCGGGGCCATGCTGTTCGGCTCGCCCCTGTATGCCGCACAGCTGAACCTGGAGCTGGGCGCGAACAGTCGCACCTGGCAGACCGAGCAATTGCTCAAGCATCCTCAGGTTCAAACCATCAACATCAGCAACGACGTCTCCTACAAGCGGGACATGAGTTACCGCGCCGTGCCATTGTCCGCGCTGCTGAACGGCATCAAGCCTGAGGACCACCTGCAAGCCGTGGCCCTGGATGGCTTTGCCGCCGAAATGGCCGCGGCGCCTCTGCTCAATACCCAGGGTGCACAGGCGTGGCTGGCAATTGAAGACCCGGCCAAGCCCTGGCCACCGCTATCGGAAGGCAAGCCGGGCGCCGGACCGTTCTATCTGGTCTGGAGCAACCCGCAGGCCGGCAACATCAGCCCCGAACAATGGCCGTTCCAAGTGGCGAGCATCAAACGCCTGGCGCCCGTGGCCGAGCGCTTCCCTGCCCTGCTGCCCGATCCGGCGTTGAAGGCGGATGATCCGGTGAACAAGGGCTTTGCGTTGTTCCAGAAGAATTGCCTGGCCTGCCATCGACTCAACGGCGCCGGGGACGCGCAATTCGGGCCGGACCTGAATATTCCGTACAACCCGACCGAGTACTTCGGCGCGGACTTCCTCAAGCGCTACATTCGCGATCCACAGAGTTTGCGCCAGTGGCCGCAGGCGAAGATGCCCGGGTTCTCGGCCGAGGTGTTACCGGATGGGGATCTGCAAATGCTGGTGGGGTATTTGCAGCATATGGTCGGGCGCAAGGTGAAGCCGTGATGCATTTACCTGTAGGAGCGAGCCTGCTCGCGATAGCGGTGTGTCAGCCAGCGAAGTATTGACTGACATGACGCCATCGCGAGCAGGCTCGCTCCTACAGGGTTCGGCGGTGTTTCCGTTACTGCTGTTGTACCGAGATCACTGGCGCGGGCGTCGGTGAAACCAGCACCTTGGCGTGCATCTGCTCACACCCGCCGCCCCGGCGCATCCCGCGCACCGGACAGGCATCCAGGTAATCCAGGCCCACCGCCAGTTTCAGGTGGCGTTCCGGCCGGGCCAGTTCATTGGTCACGTCGAAGCTGTACCAGGCGTCGTCCAGCCAGGCTTCGGCCCAGGCGTGGCTGGCCAGGTGTTCGCTGTTTTCGCTGTACAGATAGCCCGACACATAACGCGCAGGAATGCCCAGGCTGCGGGTGCAGGCGAGAAACGCGTGGGTGTGGTCCTGACACACGCCGGAGCGCCCGGCAAAGGCCTTGGCCGCGCTGGTGTCGACTTCCGTGGAGCCCGGCGTGTAGGTCATATGCTGGTTGAGGCCATGCATCAGATCGATCAGCGCCGTGCGATCGCGGCGTTGCTTGCATGCCTTCTCGGCGAACGCCCGCAGGGCGGCGTCGGCTTCGGTCAAACGGGTGAAGCGCAGAAACGGCAGCGCCGACTGGCTCTCGTGTTCGGCCTCACGCATTTCGTCGATATCGACCTGGCCACGGGCACCGATGATGATCGCTTCGTGCGGTTCGTCCATGGTCAGCACATGCAGGATGTTACCGAACGGATCGAGTTGCGCGCGCACCGGGCGCGGCAGGTCAAGTTGCCAGCTGAGCACGTGCTGACGCTCGCTGTCGTGGGGCGTCAGTCGCAGGTACTGGATGCTCGCCCGCACCTTGTCTTCGTAGTGATAGGTGGTCTCGTGGCTAATGGAAAGTCTCATGCGGCCTCCAGATAAGAACTGTGAATCGCGTTACCCAACTGGCGCACCAGCGGGATGAACTCGGTCAGCCAGGCGTGCAGGCCTTCGTCAAGAATCTCGGTGATGCCGGTGTAGCGCAGGCGTGCGTCCATTTCTGCCGCCAGGCGTTGTGCGGGGCGACCGTTGGCCCCCGGCAATTGCGCGAGGATCTGGTCGATCTCTTCGGTGCAGGCGCGCAGGGATCGCGGCACATCGGCCCGCAGCAACAGCAACTCGGCGACATGCCGGGCGCCGGGGGCGTCGCGGTAGATTTCCGTGTAGGCCTCGAACGACGACAACGCCCGCAGCAACGCGCTCCATTGGTAATACGCGTGAGCTGTGCCATCGCTGACCGCTTCGGCCTGATCGCCAGCCATTTCGTAGCGGGCATCGAGCAGACGCAAGGTGTTGTCCGCCCGTTCGATAAAGGTCCCCAGACGAATGAAGCGAAACGCATCGTTACGCATGATGGTGCCGTAGGACGCGCCCCGGAACAGGTGGGAACGTTCCTTGATCCACTCGCAGAAACGGCTCATGCCGTAGCGACCGAGCCCCTGTTCAGCGATGCCGCGAATTTCCAGCCAGGTGGCGTTGATGTTTTCCCACATGTCGGCGGTGATGCGCCCACGCACCGCATGAGCACTGGCCCGTGCGGCACCGAGGCAGCTGTAGATGCTCGCCGGGTTGGCCGCATCCAGAGCGAAGAAATGCAGCAACCGTTCGGCATGCAGTTCGCCATGGCGCTCCAGGTAATCGTCCAGGGTGCCGGTGATCAACAGCGGCATGGCCAGTTCGTGCAAACCGTCGCCACGACCGTCTTGCGGCATCAGCGACAGCGAATAGCTGATGTCGAGCATCCGTGCGAGGTTTTCCGCCCGCTCCAGGTAACGCGACATCCAATACAAATCCGAGGCAGTTCTACTTAACATGACAGGCTTCCTTTAATCCTCGACCACCCAGGTGTCCTTGGTTCCGCCGCCCTGGGAGGAATTGACCACCAGGGAGCCTTCGCGCAGGGCGACGCGGGTCAAACCGCCGGGCACGACCCGGGTTTCGCGGCCCGACAGGACAAACGGCCGCAAGTCGATGTGGCGCGGCGCGATGCCGCTTTCGACAAAGGTCGGACAGGTCGACAGCGACAGCGTCGGTTGTGCGATATACGCATGGGGTTTGGCGATGATCCGCGCGCGGAAGGCTTCGATTTCCGCCGCCGTCGCTGCCGGCCCCACCAGCATTCCGTACCCGCCGGAGCCTTGGGTTTCCTTGACCACCAGTTCTGGAAGATTGGCCAGCACGTGGGAAAGCTCAGACGGATTACGGCATTGCCAGGTCGGCACGTTCTTCAGGATCGGTTCTTCGTCCAGGTAGAAACGGATCATGTCGGTAACGAACGGATACACCGACTTGTCATCCGCCACCCCCGTGCCGATGGCATTGGCCAGCACCACGTTGCCGGAACGGTAGGACGACAGCAGTCCCGGCACGCCGAGCATCGATTCCGGGTTGAACGCCAGCGGATCGAGGAAGGCGTCGTCAAGGCGACGATAAATCACGTCGACCGCTTTCGGCCCGTCGGTGGTGCGCATGTAGACCTTGTCGTCACGCACGAACAGGTCCGCGCCCTCCACCAGTTCCACACCCATTTCCCGCGCGAGAAACGCATGTTCGAAGAACGCGCTGTTGAAGCGGCCGGGTGTCAGCACCACCACGCTTGGATTGTCGATGGGACTTGAGCTTTTCAGGGTATCGAGCAGCAGGTTCGGGTAGTGGTCGATGGGAGCGATGCGTTGTGCCGCGAACAGCTCGGGGAACAGCCGCATCATCATCTTGCGGTCTTCGAGCATGTAACTGACGCCGCTCGGTGTACGCAGATTGTCTTCGAGCACGTAGTAGGTGCCGTCGCCGTCGCGCACCAGGTCGACGCCGGAGATGTGCGAATAGATATCGCGGTGCAAATCCAGGCCCTGCATCGCCAACTGGTACTGCTCGTTGGCCAGCACCTGCTCGGCCGGAATGATGCCGGCCTTGATGATGCGCTGCTCGTGGTAGAGGTCGGCGAGGAACATGTTCAACGCCTTGACCCGCTGGATGCAGCCGCGCTCGACGACCCGCCATTCACTGGCGGGGATACTGCGGGGAATGGTGTCGAAGGGAATCAGGCGCTCTGTCCCCTGCTCATCACCGTAGAGCGTGAAGGTTATCCCGGCGCGATGAAACAACAGATCGGCCTCGCGTCGCCGTTGTGCCAGAAGCTCGTCAGGCGTCTCGGCCAGCCAACGGGCAAACTCCCGATAATGCGGGCGGACCTGGCCGCCGGCATCGTACATCTCATCAAAATAGTTGCGGATCATGCCGTACTCCTTGTCACTCGGACGTCCAGACCTTCGCAAGGCCCGTGCCATCGGCATAAACGCTTAGATTTCAATCGGTTGGATAATCAAGACGCACGCACCGCACCAATCCTGTGCGACAAATGCCCCAACCTGATTGCCCCCGCTTCATTGCAAGGCGCTGTGATCGCCTATCACCAGCATAGTCTGTAGGAGCCAGCTTGCTGGCGAAGGGGCCCATGAGTCATGTGTCGCTCTTCGGGGACGCCTTCACTGGCAAGTCGGATCGCCGCACCGCAGCTCCTACGGGGTCGTGTTCAATATCCTGTCGGCGAAAACGAAAACGGCCAACCCGAAGGTCAGCCGTCAATGCTGGTTGTCACTGCTCATAAGGTTATGCGAGTCGCCCTCGTACCTCCTGTTTCACACCCCAGCCTTCGATGATGCCGCCCAACGGCTCGACCACCGCTTCGAAACCCTGTTCGAAATCGCCGATGTCGTCGTAGGTGGCATACATGACTTTGCACAACTCCAGCGCCCAGGCGCCATCGTCACGCACACTGACTTGCGCATTCAGGGATTCACCACGGTGGAAATGACCTGCCGCCCTGCGTGCCCGCTCCTCATCCGGGAAAATGGCGTAGAACTCGATGGGATGAAACCGTGAAAAGTCAAAACCGCCTTCTTTCATGCGGCGCAGAACGCTGCTGCTGATGTCTTCTTGATAGGCTGTGCTCATGAAACGTCCTCCTCAATACGATGGATAGACTTTCCGTACTCCCTCACCCGCAACCGAACAGCGCGAGCGACGGCAACCGATGTGCCGGCGGGAAACAAGCATGGAGCTGACAAGACCAGACCTTAGCGATCCGTTCGCTGATCTCGCTTGCAGAGTAGCCTCAAGATAGAGCCTCTGCCAAGGCCTGGATGTGAATGCGGGAGGTGTCGCTCAGACTGGGGTAATGCCGAGGATTTGAATGCTGTTCTGGGATTTGAGCTCTTTGACGCTCGCGTCACTGGTCCGCCCTTCCAGATCGTTCAGATCCAGTTCGGCGGCGACAGGAAGAAGCCGGGCCTTGATGAGCCTGGCGGCACGCTCGTAGTCCGGGCGCTCGGGGCACTCAAAGACTTCGTTGATGGTTTCGCCATGATCATCCATGAAAGTGACTTTCCACTTTTGCATTGGTGCCTCCTTGATGAAACCCATGCATGGGTTTACCCCTATCTCGACCTTGTTAGCCGGCTGATTGTTCCGCCTTGTTCCGCTGCATTTCAATGTGGGAGCGAGCCTGCTCGCTCCCACAGGTTTGGTGCGTGGACTGAAAGATCAGTCGTTGCTTGGCTTGTTCACTGCCTGCAACACGTATTGCGGCAGGGCGAAGGCGCCGATGTGGATTTCAGGATTGTAGTAGCGGGTGATGATGCCGCTGCCCGTGAAGCGCTGTTGCAGGGTTTCGCGGGACAACTTGCGATAAGCGGTATTGGTCGCGCCCCAGGCGAAGGTCATCGAGCCACCGATGTAGGTCGGCACGGCGGCCTGGTAGAAGTGCCAGTCCGGGAACAGGCTGCGCAAGCGACCGGCGGTGGTCTTCACTTCTTCGATCTGCATGAACGGCGTGCCGTTCTGCGTCACCAGGATGCCGCCTTCGTTCAAGCAGCGGTGACAGGCCTGGTAGAAGTTTTCCGAGAACAGCACTTCACCCGGACCGATCGGGTCGGTGGAGTCGGAAATGATCACGTCGAACTTTTCAGTGGTGGTGGCGACGAAACGCATGCCGTCGTCGATCACCAGGTTCAGGCGTGGATCATCGAATGCACCCTTGGAGTGGTTCGGCAGGAATTCCTTGCACATGTCGACCACGGTGCCGTCGATCTCGACCATGGTGATGTGCTCGACACTGCGGTGCTTGGCCACTTCACGCAACATGCCGCCATCGCCGCCGCCAATGATCAGCACGCGCTTGGCGGCGCCATGGGCGAAGATCGGCACGTGGGTGAGCATTTCGTGGTAGATGAACTCGTCGGCTTCGGTGGTCTGGATCACGCCGTCCAGTGCCATCACCCGGCCCATGCGCGGGTTCTCGAAGATCACCAGGTGCTGGTGTTCGGTGCGCACTTCGTGCAGCAGTTTTTCCATGCGAAAACGCTGGCCGTAGCCTTCGTAGAGGGTTTCCAGGTAGTCGCTGGTCGGGGTGATGCTCATGGGAAGTGCTCCGATGAATGCGGGTGGCAACGGACGGTTACCCGCCCATGATGGCCAATCGAGCGTCTCGATTGACCGGGAAAGGCGCGCATTCTACGTCGCGGAACATGACAGGTCGAACCTCACTTGTTCGACTTGCCATAATCCTGTGGGAGCGGGCTTGGTCCGGACGGCGATCCGACGATGGGATCACCGCGGTGCATCTGACAGTCCGAGGCGTCTGCATCGCGGGCAAGCCACGCTCCCACAGGTTCAGTGTCGCCTGTTCAGAATTTGACGTTGCCCCGTGGCCCGGCGATGGCCCAGATGATCAGTCCCAGCACTGGCAATAGCGCGATCAACAGCACCCAGAGGATTTTCATCCCGGTCTCGGCGCTACTTTTGAAAACGTTGATGATGGCCCAGATGTCCAGGGCAAAAATGATCAAGGCAACCAGGCTGTTGAACGTGGAACCCATGGTGTCGCTCCCAAAGAGTGATTTGCCCTCTCAGGATAGACGGTCGTCGCGAGGGTTCCTTTTTATTGACAGTGTTTGGCTATCAGACGTGGATCGCCACTTTCAGGGCTTCCAGGGATGGCGCGGCTGCGATACCGGCTTCAGTGCACAATTCCAGCACCCGTGGCACGTCATTGCCGTAGACCAGCACCACCTGCAACTCGTCATCGAGCAACTGGCTGAAGTTCATCAGCGTGTAGCCGCCGTTTTCCTTGTTCAGGCTGCTCATCTGCACCTGGATGCGATTGAGCGCGGTCAGGGCTTCGGTCTTGGCCAGTTGCTTGGGCTTGAGATTGAATTCCACCCCCGGGCCGAACGACGCGACGATTTGCGCGAACAGATCCATGTAGGTGTCAGCCTGGAACAGCACCGTTTCCGGCAGGCTGCCGACCACCACCCACTCACCCAACGGGATCGGGAAGCTGTCGTCGTAGTTGATGTCCGGATTGGCAGTCAGAAAAGCCTGCGGATCGGCGTAGGCCTGGGCTGCTTCGTCCGCGATCTTGAGAATTTCGTCTTCGCCCATGCACCCGGAGCTGATTTTGCTGATGAGTTCGACGAGTGCAGCTTTCATGGGGCGGATCCTGTAGCGAGGGGAGTATTGAGGGCGCGAAGGATAGCGCAAGGATGGATTCGAATGCCCAAAAAAGATCGCAGCCTTCGGCAGCTCCTACAGGTATACGCCACTCAATGTAGGAGCTGCCGAAGGCTGCGATCTTTTAAAGCAATCAGCCAATCAGCTTCTCAAGCTGAGCAACCGTATCGGAAGCCCCCATGGTCTTGGCCGCTTCCAGCGCGGTGATGCCATTGGCGTCCTTGGCTTTCGGGTCGGCACCCTTGCTGATCAGGTAATCGACCACTTCGACGCGGTTGAACATCGCCGCCATCATCAGTGCCGTCCGGCCATCGAAGGACGAACCTTCAACCTGCGCGCCACCTTCGACCAATGCCTTGATCACCGCCAGGTCGCCTTTGAAAGCGGCGCCGGCAATCGGGCTCTGGCCGTTGTCGTTGCGGATCTCCGGATCGGCCTTGTGCTCGAGCAGGACTTTTACCGTGTCCACATGACCGTGATAAGCGGCCAGCATCAGCAAGGTATCGCCCTTGTGATTACGCAGGTTCGGCGGCAAACCCTTGGTCAGCAGCGCGGCCATCATCGCCGCATCGCCCTCCCGTGCCTTGTTGAATACCTGTTCGGTGAATTCGGCGGCTTCTTCGGGGGTCATCTGGCGGCTTTTGTCTGACATTGGGCACTCCCTTTTCTGTCATTCGTAAAAGCCGACAGTTTCCCGAGCGGCCCCGGCACTGTCACTTGTTTTTTCTCATGGGCCGCCATAGCCAGATTCAATAGCGGTACTTGCCGCCGTGGATGTCAGACAACAACTGCTGCGTGACCTGTACGTAAGTCCGGGTCCCCGGCAGCCAGGCATAGATCGGGTCATCTCCGGTTTTATCCGGGTCAAAGCCCTCGTCCTTGAGTCGGGTCTTCTGATACTTGAAAGTCCCGGTGGTTTCCATTTTCACTTTCACCCGCAGGAACAGCGGCACCGCATAGGCCGGCATTTGCTCGCGAGCGAACGCCAGCAGTTCACTGAAGTCCAGGGTTGCCAGGGATTCGGCCGGGGTAATCGCCGCCATCCCGGCCCGGCCATTGGTGTTGCGGATTTCCACGCCATAGGCCACGGCTTCGGAAACAAGCGGGTGTTGCAGGAGGATGTTTTCGACCTCCGTGGTCGAGACGTTTTCGCCCTTCCAGCGGTAGGTGTCGCCCAGGCGGTCGACAAACTGCGCATGCCCAAAGCCGATGTTGCGCAACAGGTCGCCGGTGTTGAAGTAGCGGTCGCCCTTTTCGAACACATCCTGAAGCACGACCTTGGCGGTTTTCTGCGGATCGGTGTAGCCGTCCAGGGGCGCCTTGTCGTCGATTTTTGCCAGCAACAACCCCTGCTCACCCTTGGCGACCTTGCGCATCAGGCCGTTGGCCTGACGAATCGGCGCGCCGCTGTCGTGGTCGTAAGCGACCAACTCCCAGCGCATCAGGGAAAAACCGATGGTGTTGTCGAAGTTAAGAATATTGGTGAAGCCGATATTGCCGTCACTGGCGGCGTACAGCTCGCAGATGTGATTCACCGCAAAGCGGGTCTTGAACTCGTTCCAGGCACCGGGACGCAAGCCGTTGCCGATCATTTTCTTCACATCGTGCCGGCTGTCGTCGGCGCAGGGCGGTTGATCGACCAGGTAGCGGCACAGTTCGCCGACATAACCGATGGTTGTCGCCCGGTACTTGCGCGCATCGTTCCAGAACTGACTGGCGCTGAATTTGCGGCGGATGGCGAACCCACTGGCACCACTGACGGCCGACCCCCAGCACACGCAAAGGCCCGTGGCGTGGTACAGCGGCAAGGTGCAATAGACGACATCGTCGGGGCGCATGTCCAGGGCGATCATGCCGAAGCTCGCAGAGCTGCGCATCCAGCGTCCGTGCTTGAACACGCCAGCCTTGGGCAGCCCAGTGGTACCCGAGGTGTAGATATAAAAACAGGGATCGTCGAAGAAAATCTGCTGGCTGCTGGGCGGGTTGTCGCTGGCATCGTCGAGACTGGCGGTCATCAGGTTGACGAAACCTTCAGGCGCGATACCCGGTTGGCGAGAGGTGTCCTGATCGGCGACGAACCAGGTCCGGTCAGCCTTGATCGACACCCGATCACGTACCGCCAGGTACGCGGGGACCAACTCCTCACCGACAATGATCGCCACCGGCGCCACCAGATTCACACTGTGCACCAGGGTGTCGCGGGTCTGCGAGGTATTGAGCAGCGCACTGATCGCGCCGACCTTGGCCACCGCAAGAATCGTCACCAGCAGTTCCGGACGGTTCTCGATAAAGACCGCCACCACATCACCCTTGCCGATGCCTTGGCCGATCAGGTGATGGGCAATGCGGTTGGCCCATTGGTTGGCCTCGGAGTAACTGAGCGTTACGTCGCCTTGCAACAGCGCCGGGCCATCCGGGTTGCGCAACGCAGCTTGCTCGAAACTCCAGCCTAAACCACACGCTTGGGTCGGGTCCTTGACGTTGGCGGCCTTCATCCCCTTCACCACCCGGGGGATGGCTTTGGCGATGGAAGGCAACTTGCGGAGCATCATGCCCCAGGTAATCGTGTCGTTCGACATACGGCTCATGATTGCTCCCGTTCGATCTTTTTTTATTGTCGGGTGGCGATGACTGAGCCCGAAAATACGTCAACGGTTCTTGAGCTGTACACGCGGTTTTTGAAATGTTTTGTATCTGCGATCTTGATCCGCGATCTTGATCCGCAATAGCGCTGCGCGAAGATGATCCCGTGCGCGCCAATTGGTTCCATCGAGTCGCCGACGTACCTGCAAAATGCAGGATGCACGATGGCCATTCATGCAGATTGCACGAAAGCGAAAATCACTCAAAACCGTAACATGTTGATTTTACTTAATATTGTTCAGCTGAAATGAATGGCACAAAGACTGCAACAGTCTCTCCATGCTTGCCATTCAAGTCATCATGGAGCTGAACGACATGAGCCTTATCCAGGAAAAATTTTCGTCCTTGTTCTCCAACTTCGCAGTCACTACCCAGGACCGCCCTGATGGCGGGATTCTGCTGACCTTGCGCAGCGCCGACGGCAGAGAATTCATACGCTCGATCTCCTACCAGCAATTGCACAATGGTGATCAACTGTCCTGGGTCATCAGCGCGATTCGCCGTGACCTCGCCGAACAAGCCAGTGAGCTGCCGGCTCGCGATTGCAATCTGTCATTCAACATTGACGTTGACTGACACTCCGCAATCGCGAGCAGGCTCGCTCCTACAAGTGGTGTAGTGCTTAGAAGGCAGCAGGATTTATCCGCGCAAAGCTGTCCACAGTGACATGCCCCGCCAGTTCGCCGCCTTCGCGGGCCAGTCCGCAAGTAGCCATCCCCGCCGTGCGCGCCGCGTCGAGCTCTTCGACGATGTCCGACAGAAACAGAATCTGCCCTGCCTCAAGGTTGATCGCCTGGGTGATGTTGGCGTAAGACTGCGCCTCGCGCTTGGGCCCTGAAGTGGTATCGAAGTAACCACTGAACAACGGCGTCAGATCCCCCGCCTCGGAGCAGCCGAAGATAAGCTTCTGCGCCTGGATCGAACCGGACGAATAAACAAAAAGTTGAAAGCCTTCCTGATGCCAGCGCTTGAGCGCTTCAACGGCGTCCGGGTACACGTGCCCCTTCAACTGCCCGGCCAGATAGCCCTGCGCCCAGACCATGCCCTGCAACGCTTTCAACGGCGTGGCCTTGCGGTCTTCGGCAATCCAGCCCAGCAGGATCTCGACAACGCGTTCGACATCGGCGTCCGGCTCATTGCTGTCTCGGCGCACGGCGTCCAACTGTGCCGCCACGTCTACACGCCCGGCGTGCTCACGAACGAAGTCCGGCAGATGCTTCGCCGCGTAAGGAAACAGCACGTCGAACACAAAACTCACCGCGCTGGTGGTGCCTTCGATGTCGGTGAGAATCGCTTTGATCGGCATCGACTCAGTCCTCCAGGCGCGGGAATTGGCTGGCGATGTCTTCGCCGGTGAAGTTGGCCACCCAGCCTTCCGGGTTGTTGAACAGACGGATCGCAATGAAATGCGGGTGCTCGCCCATGTCGAACCAGTGTTTGGTGCCCGCCGGCACCGAGATCAGGTCGTTTTTCTCGCAGAGCACTGCGTAGACGTAATCGTCGATGTGCAGGGTAAACAGGCCACGGCCGGCGACGAAAAATCGTACTTCATCTTCGCCATGGCGGTGTTCGTTGAGGAACTTGGCACGCAATTCGGCTTTTTGCGGGTGGTCGCTGTTGAGGCTGATCACGTCAACGGTGATGTAACCGCGTTCGGTCATCAGCTTGTCGATTTGCTCTTGATAGGCGGCGATCACTTCATCCTGGCTGGCGCCCGGCTGGAGTTTTGTGGCGGCCTGCCAGCGGTCGAAACGCACGCCCTGCTCAGCCAGGGTCGAGGCGATGTCTTCGAAATGGGTCAGCACCTTGTTGGGGATTTCAGGGCTGGAGACGTGATAAACGGACAGGCTGCTCATCAGGGCAACTCCTTAACGGTTCATGCTTTAAAGTTCAGGAGCGAGCGCATCTTCAACTCGCACTCGAACAAAAATTCAAAGGCCTCGATCTGCCGCAGGGCATCGCTCATGCGCGCGCCCCAGGTGTAGAGGCCGTGCCCGCGGATCAGGTAGCCGACGCAATCGGGATGGGCGTCAAGCCAAGGCTGCACCTTGGCGGCCAGGCGCGCAATATCCTGATCGTTGTCGAAAATCGGCACCCGCACCCGGGATTCGTGGGTGGTCACACCGCTGAAGGCTTTTTGCAGTTCGTAGTCTTCGAACTCGATGAAGTCTTGCGACGTCAGGCGCGACAGCACGGTGGCATTCACCGAATGGGTGTGCAACACCGCACCGATCTCCGGACGCCAGCTGTAGAGCTGGGTGTGCAACAGGGTTTCGGCGGACGGTTTCTTGCCCGGTTCCAGGCTGTTGCCTGACAGGTCAGTGGCCAGCACATCGTCCATGCCGAGTTGCCCCTTGTGCTTGCCGGACACGGTCAGCAAGGCTTCGGTCGGCGACAGGCGGGTCGAATAATTGCTGCTGGTGGCCGGCGACCAGCCGCGGCCGTACAGAAAACGCCCGGCGTCGATGATTTCCTGGGCGAGGTGTTCACGGGTAAGGCTCATGGCCTGTCCTCTTGCATACGTGTGGCAATGATAACGGCAGCCGCGACGGCTGCGAGACTGGCAATACTAAAGGTCCATGCCGCACCGAGGGCGTTCCAGCTGTAACCGGAATACAACGCGCCCAATGCACCACCGGTGCCGGCCAGGGCGGCATACAGTGCCTGGCCCTGACCTTGCTGGCGCGCACCGAAGCTACGTTGCACGAATGAAATGGCAGCGGCGTGAAAGCTGCCGAATGTCGCCGCGTGCAACACCTGGGCGAACAACAGCACCCACAAAAATTCGGCCAACGAGCCGAGCAGTAACCAGCGTAGCGCCGCCAGCAGAAAACTCGCCATCAGCACCCGGCGCAGGGAAAAACGCGCGAAGATCCGACTCATGGCCAGAAACATCAGGACTTCGGCGACCACGCCGACCGCCCAGAGCATGCCGATCACGCCACGGCTGTACCCCAGGTGCTCAAGATGCAAGGTCAAGAACGTGTAATACGGTCCGTGACTCATCTGCATCAGCGCCACACAGGCGTAAAAGGCCAACACGCCGGGGCTGCGCAATTGCTTGAGAAATCCTTCCCCCGTCACCCGGTTGCCCGGCGCCGGTTGGGCATTGGGCACCCACAGGCTACTGAGTACGATGCCGGCCATGATCAGCACCAGCGCCGCCGGGTAGATGTCCAGGCTCAGCCATTCGAACAGCCGACCCAGCGCGACCACGGTGATGATGAAACCGATCGAGCCCCACAGGCGAATCTGGCTGTAGCGCGAGGTCTGGCCCTGCAAATGCGCCAGGGTGATGACTTCGAACTGCGGCAGCACCGCGTGCCAGAAGAACGCGTGCAAGGCCATGACCATTGCCAGCCAGGCGTAGGTCTTGCTGACGAAAATCAGCGAGAACGTCAGCAGCGTGCACACCGCGCCGAAACGCACGATGGCCAGCCGCCGACCGCTGTAGTCGCCCAGCCAGCCCCAGATGTTCGGCGCCACGCAGCGCATCAGCATCGGGATCGCCACCAGTTCACCGATGCGCGCGGCACTGAATCCGAGGTGATCGAAGTACAGCGCCAGAAACGGCGCTGTCGAACCGAGCAAGGCGAAATAGAACAGATAGAAACTGGAGAGCCGCCAGTACGGGAGCGCCGCAGTCGCCATCAGACGGCTGCGACCATGAGGTCAGCCATTTACAGCTGACCCAGCACCGGCGTGCTCACACGCACATCGGCGTTCTGCCCACGGTGACGCAGCAGGTGATCCATCAGCACGATGGCCATCATCGCCTCGGCAATCGGCGTGGCGCGGATGCCGACGCACGGGTCGTGACGGCCCTTGGTGATCACTTCCACCGGGTTGCCATGGATGTCGATGGAACGGCCCGGCGTGGTGATGCTCGACGTCGGCTTAAGCGCCAGGTGCGCAACGATTGGCTGACCGGAGGAAATACCGCCGAGAATGCCGCCCGCGTTGTTGCTGAGGAAACCTTGCGGGGTCATTTCATCGCGATGCTCGGTGCCACGCTGGGCGACGCTGGCGAAACCGGCGCCGATTTCCACACCCTTGACCGCGTTGATGCTCATCAGCGCATGGGCCAGTTCGGCGTCGAGACGGTCGAAGATCGGTTCGCCCAGGCCCGGCATCACGCCTTCGGCGACCACGGTAATCTTTGCGCCGACCGAATCCTGGTCTCGGCGCAACTGGTCCATGTAGGCTTCCAGTTCCGGCACTTTGTCCGGGTCCGGACTGAAAAAGGCGTTCTGCTCCACTGAATCCCAGGTCTTGAACGGGATTTCAATCGGCCCCAGCTGGCTCATGTAGCCGCGAATGACGATGCCCTGGCTGGCCAGGTATTTTTTCGCAATCGCACCGGCCGCAACGCGCATTGCGGTTTCACGGGCCGAGCTGCGACCGCCGCCGCGGTAGTCGCGCTCGCCGTACTTGTGATGGTAGGTGTAGTCGGCGTGGGCCGGGCGGAACAGATCCTTGATCGCCGAGTAGTCCTTGGACTTCTGGTCGGTGTTGCGGATCAACAAGCCGATGGCGCAACCGGTGGTGCGACCTTCGAACACGCCGGAGAGGATTTCGACTTCGTCGGCTTCCTGGCGCTGGGTGGTGTGGCGGCTGGTGCCGGGTTTGCGGCGGTCCAGGTCACGCTGCAGATCCTCCAGGGATATCTCCAGGCCCGGCGGGCAGCCATCGACAATGGCGACCAACGCCGGACCATGGCTTTCGCCCGCGGTGGTGACAGTGAACAGCTTGCCGTAGGTATTGCCGGACATGCAGGACGCTCCGTGAAATGAACCTGAATACGTAATGCGCGCCAGTATACGCAGGCTACCCAAGTAGTTCATCCTCGAACCTTATGGGTGCCTGTGAGTCCAACCGGCATCTTCTGAATGATGGCGCGATGATGCTGCGAGTTCTTGCCTTGAGCCTTACCCTGATTTCCGGCTTTGCCCAGGCGACTGTCCTGCAACGACCGATCACATTGGATACCGGCACCGGCGAGCTTTTCGGCTCGCTGTTACTGCCAAAATCCGACAATCCAGTGCCGGTCGTCCTGATCATTTCCGGCTCCGGCCCTACGGATCGTGACGGAAACAACGCCGACGGCGGGCGCAATGACAGCCTCAAGCGCCTGGCCTGGGTGCTGGCCAAACACAACATTGCCAGCGTGCGTTACGACAAGCGTGGCGTGGCCGCGAGCCTGGCCGCCACGCCGGACGAACGCAATCTGACGGTGGAAGCCTATGTGGCCGACGCCGAAGCATGGGGTCAGAAGCTCAAGACCGATCCGCGTTTCGGCAAGCTGATCGTGCTGGGGCACAGCGAAGGCGCCTTGATCGCCAGCCTCGCGGCGCCAGGCATCGATGCCGACGCGGTGATTTCTGTCTCCGGCAGCGCCAGGCCGGTCGATCAGGTCATCCGCGAGCAACTGGGTAATCGTCTGCCTCCACCGCTGATGCTGCGCAGCAATGAATTGCTCGACAGCCTCAAGGCCGGGAAACCCGACGACAATGTGCCGCCTCCGTTGCAGGCGATTTTCCGTCCGAGCGTGCAGCCGTACCTGATTTCCCTGTTCCGCCAGGACCCGGCCGCGGCGTTTGCCAAGCTGAAAATGCCGGCGCTGATCATCCAGGGCAGCAACGACATCCAGGTCGGCGTCAATGACGCAAGGCTGCTCAAGGCCGCCAAACCGGACGCCGAACTGGCGCTGATCGAGGGTATGAACCACGTCATGCGCATCGTGCCCAACGACGTCAAACGCCAACTGGCCTCCTATAAAGACCCGCAGTTGCCCCTGGCGGCGGAACTGGGCACGCGAATCATCGGTTTTATTGACGGACTTCGCACCAGTTAACCTCCAGTCCTGAAAAAAACGGCCGATAAGCCTTTGTCGCCAGCACATTGCCTGGCGACAAGCTGAGCTTGGACAGGATCTCGCCGTTATGACCGACACCCAGACTTCACCCGACACCACCGCTGAAACTGACGCACCGCCGGCGGTCGAGCTGCCCTGGGCGGACGTCCACGTCGAGCACCACAAGATGCTCCGTCTGGCGCCGCTGCAGACTGACCGCAACACCGGCGGGCGCCCGTTGCGCTTTGTCGAATCAGGCTATGCCGAACGCAACGACAAGGAACGCAGCCTGATGCGCATGAGCATCACCCTGCCCGGCCAGCGTGTACGCAAGGAACAGAATCATCTGGACGTGTGGGTCGATCACGCCGAAAAGCGCGTGCATTTCGGCCCGGACAGCGGTTTGCAGGTTGAACCGCTGAACCGTGGCATTGGCCGCTACCTGGCGGCCCAGGGCATCAACTGGGCGAAGAAACGCTGGCCGACCTACACCGTCGACGGCTTTGACCTGAACAACAAGGATGCGCTGAACGAAGACACCCGCCTGCGCCGCGATCACTTTTTGCGTGTGCACGGTTTCGACGTGGTGTATGCCGATGCCCAACATTTGAAAGGCAGCGTCAAGCCGGTCAAGGTCGGCGACCTTTCTGGCGACTGGAACAGCGAAAAACTGCAGGTCGTGGAGATTCTCGAGGCGGCGCAGATGCTCCAGCAAGCCGAGCAGAACCTGGCCGAGCAAGAAGTCAAACTCAAGAAGCACGAAGAGAAAGTCAGCAAGTACAAGCGTGAAGACGCCGGGCTGCGTTTCACCATCACCTGTCTGGTGGCGTTCGCGGTGTTTCAGGCGGGGTTGTTGATCTGGATTGCCACGCACCGATAGTTGGCGGTGCGGCCATTCCTTGTAGGAGCGAGCCTGCTCGCGATGGACGTTAACGATGACGCGTGTTTTCTGGAAAAACGCGTCGCCCTTTAGCCCATCGCGAGCAGGCTCGCTCCTACAGGGGTTAAACGCGGGAAGCGAACAACGCCTGATGCTCCCGGCACTGCTGCGCGCTCAGCATGAACACACCATGGCCGCCACGCTCGAACTCCAGCCAGGCGAAGTCGACTTCCGGGTACAACGCCTCGACGTGCACCTGGCTGTTGCCCACCTCGACTATCAGCAAGCCCTTCTCGGTCAAATGATCCGCCGCTTCGGCGAGCATGCGCCGTACCAGGTTCAAACCGTCGTCACCGCAGGCCAGGCCCAGCTCCGGTTCGTGCTGGTATTCGTCCGGCATGTCAGCGAAATCTTCCGCATCGACGTAGGGCGGGTTCGACACGATCAGGTCGAAACGTTGTCCCGGCAAGCCCTCGAAACCGTCGCCCTGCACCGTGTACACACGCTCATCGACACCATGGCGCTCGATGTTCTGATTGGCCACTTCCAGCGCTTCGAACGACAGGTCCGCCAAAACCACCTCGGCATGCTGGAACTCGTAGGCGCAGGCGATACCGATGCAACCGGAACCGGTGCACAGGTCGAGAATTCGCGCCGGCTCGTTAGCCAGCCATGGAGTAAAACGATTTTCGATCAACTCGCCGATGGGTGAACGCGGGATCAACACACGCTCATCGACGATGAACGACATGCCACAGAACCAGGCCTCGCCCAGCAGATAAGCGGTAGGCACCCGATCTTCGATACGGCGTTTGAGCAAAAGCTGCAGGTGAACGACTTCCTCTTCTTCCAGATTGCAGTCGAGGTAGCTGTCGGCGATTTCCCACGGCAGGTGCAGCGCACCCAACACCAATTGCCGGGCTTCGTCCCAGGCATTGTCGGTGCCATGGCCGAAAAACAGATCCTCCCCATGGAAGCGGCTGACGGCCCAACGGATATGGTCACGCAGGGTGCGAAGGCGGGAAGTGATCACGACGGCAAACTCCAGAAAAATCGACGGGCGATTCTACCAGTCAAACGGCGTCACGACGACGCGGGAAAACTACCGATTCAAATGTAGGAGTTATCCGTTTTTTCGCCAGGCTATTGAACAAAACGCGACTATTGACAAGGCTACAGGCCAGCAACGACGGCATCTACGATCGTAGCGATTCACAGAACCGCTCAGCCAGAGGACAATGTCGCAAAAGCCCCACTCCAAGGAGCCCCAGAATGTCCGTTCCAAAAACGATGTTTCAACTCAGCGGCCGCGGTTATCCGGCAGCCAAACTGAGCCATGCGACCCTTATCATCATCGATGCCCAGAAAGAATATTTGAGCGGGCCACTGGCCCTCAGCGGCATGGATGAGGCCGTCGCGAACATCAAGCAATTGCTCGCCGCTGCCCGTGCCGCCGGCCGGCCGATCGTGCATGTCCGCCATCTCGGCACCCTCGGCGGAATGTTCAACCCGCAAGGCGTCGGTGGTGAATTCATTCCGGACCTGGAGCCACAGAGTGACGAGACCGTCATCGGTAAATTGCTGCCAAGCGCATTCCACGGCACCGAACTGGCCAAACGCCTGGAAGACCTCGGCGCCCTCGACTTGATCGTCTGCGGTTTCATGAGTCACTCCAGCGTCAGCACCACCGTGCGCGCAGCGAAGAACCTTGGCTTCCGCTGCACACTCATTGAAGATGCCTGCGCCACTCGCGATTTGCCTTACAAGGGCGGCGTGCTCAGCGCCGAACACGTTCATCAGACCGAAATGGCGATCATGGGGGACAACTTCGCCACCCTCGCGCTGACCCGTGAACTGATCTGATCGAGGCTCAATGAGCGGCCTGGAATGCCGCTCATCCGCAAAAGCCTCTCAATTGCCGTAATTGTCTTAGCCTCAGGAACATCCCGGTCAACTCCCGGTCGAAGGGCCGATACCCATTGAGGAAGGTCGGAATGAAGTTATCCGATGGTTTTGACGCTCGCCGCTTGCGGCCCAAAGGCCAAAGCAACTGGCGTTTTCGAATCGGCGCGACGTTCGCGGCGTTGCTGGCGATGTGCGGCGTGCTGCTTGCCATGGCCGGTGTCGCCAGCCTGCTCGGCCACGCACCCGCCCTGGGTGAATTGAACACAAGCCGCACCGGTGCTGCCGTGATCCTGGTCATCGGCCTGTTCGTGCTGTACCTCGGTGTCTGGCTATGGCGCCGTTGCCGTCGTCGCTCTCGGCAGTCGCGGGAACTGGCCATGTCGCCGCACCTGATGAAAAAACACGACTGAACCAAGCGTCACACGCGTTTTTGTCGCGCCCGATTCGCTTCGAGTTGGGTAAACTGGCCGCCCTTCGCGGAGGCTGACATGCAAGACGACGATTTTTCCCTGTTCAAAAGCGCGATCCTGGGCGTCAAGCCAATCAGGCACGATCGCGCCGAAACCGGCAAACCCAAGGCTGACCGCACGCAGATCGCCATGCTGCGCCAAGCGGCCACCGTGCGCACCGAATCCACCACCGTAGACGGGCTGTCCGATCAGTTCGTCATCGACGTCGGCCCTGAAGACGAGCTGATGTGGGCCCGCGATGGCGTGCAGGAAAGCCAGATGCGCAAGCTCAAGATCGGACAGATTCCGTTCGAAGGCAGCCTCGACCTGCACGGCATGAGCGTGGAAAAGGCCCGGGAAACCCTCTGGGCGTTCCTGGCCGAAGCCACCAAATTCGAAATCCGCTGCGTACGCGTCACCCATGGCAAGGCGGTACGCCTGGATGGCAAGCGGCCGATGATCAAAAGCCACGTCAATACCTGGCTGCGCCAGCATCCACAGGTGCTCGGCTTCACCTCCTGCCAGGCGAAACACGGCGGTGCGGGAGCCGTTTATGTGATGCTCAAACGCACCATGATGGAAGGTCGCGAC
Source organism: Pseudomonas sp. P4_C1 (assembly GCF_056402155.1). Classification (NCBI taxonomy): domain Bacteria; kingdom Pseudomonadati; phylum Pseudomonadota; class Gammaproteobacteria; order Pseudomonadales; family Pseudomonadaceae; genus Pseudomonas; species Pseudomonas sp. P4_C1. The sequence continues at coordinate 109,463 of NZ_JBFUHY010000011.1, read as the reverse complement.
GAGTAAAGCCGACGCGCCACGCTTGCAGCGTCGTGTCCGCCACCGTACCCTTGCCCTTTGCGTAAAATCCCACAGGTAGTTTCATGTCCCTGGAACAGAATTACACCGCGATCCTTGGCCAACTGGGCGAGGACGTCTCCCGCGAGGGCCTGCTCGACACGCCAAAGCGTGCCGCCAAAGCCATGCAGTACCTCTGCCGCGGCTATGAACAGACACTGGAAGAGGTCACCAACGGTGCCCTGTTCAGCTCCGACAACAGCGAAATGGTGCTGGTCAAGGACATCGAGTTGTACTCGTTGTGCGAACACCACCTGCTGCCGTTCATCGGCAAGGCTCACGTCGCCTACATCCCGAGCGGCAAGGTCCTGGGCCTGTCGAAGGTGGCGCGGATCGTCGACATGTACGCCCGTCGCCTGCAGATCCAGGAAAACCTCAGCCGCCAGATCGCCGACGCGGTCCAGCAGGTCACCGGCGCCCTGGGCGTTGCGGTGGTGATCGAGGCCAAGCACATGTGCATGATGATGCGTGGCGTGGAAAAGCAGAATTCGTCGATGATCACCTCGGTGATGCTCGGCGAGTTCCGTGAGAACGCAGCCACCCGCAGCGAATTCCTCAGCCTCATCAAGTGATTCGCGGCACGAAGAAAACCGGCGTTCATCGCCGGTTTTTTTTCGTCCGCAGAAAATCAGGTAAGCTGCGCGCCCTTATTCATTATCACCGTGAGGCTTTCAACGTGTTCGTAAAAGCGCTTCGTGTCGGCCTTGGCCAACTGATCATTTTCATCGACTTCATTACTCGTCCAAGCAAGAAAAAGCGCCCTGCCGCCGCTCAGGCCCAAGTCGAATCCGCCGCCAAGGGTCTGACCCTGTATCAATTCCACGCCTGTCCGTTCTGCGTGAAGACCCGCCGCACCCTGCGCCGCCTGAATGTGCCGGTGGCCCTTCGCGACGCGAAGAACAACGAACAGGATCGCCAGACCTTGCTGGAGCAAGGCGGCAAGATCAAGGTGCCGTGCCTGCGCATCGAAGAGAATGGCCAGACCACCTGGATGTATGAGTCCAAGGTGATCATTGATTATCTGGACAAGCGATTCGCGGCAGCCTGATTTGCTTGCGGTGTTATGACTGACGCCATCGTCGGAACGCCGCCCGGAGCAAGCTCGCTCCCACAGTGGTTTTGTGGCGCTCACAAAATCTGTGGGAGCGAGCTTGCTCGCGATGAGGCCGGCCCAGACAACGCAAATCCCGAACGCACCACCGCCGCCAACCGCCTCAGCCCCTCATCCAGCCGCGCCGGATCAATGTGGCTGAAGTTCAACCGCAGATACCCCGGATGGTTATCCGGCTCGGGGAAAAACGGCTCGCCCGGCATGAACGCCACGTCATTAGCCAACGCGGCGTCGAGCAAGGTGCGGGTGTCCTGCGGCTCCTTGAGTTTCAGCCAGAAAAACAGCCCGCCCTGCGGCACGTTCCAGTCCGCCAGATCGGAGAAATGAGTTTCCAGCGCCGATTGGAACGCATCCCGACGCCCCCGATAAAAATCGCGCAACTCACTACGGTGTTGCTGATATTTCTCGGTGCCGATCCATTGCAGCGCCTGCCACTGGCCGACCCGATTGGTGTGCAAGTCCGCCGATTGCTTGAGTTTCAACAGATGGGGAAACAGGTCCGGGCTGGCAATCAAGTAGCCAACGCGCAAACCCGGCAACAGGGTTTTCGACACGGTACCGGTGTAGATCCAGCTGGCCTTTTTCAAGCGACTGACAATCGGCGTGGCACTGCCGCCATCGAAGGTCAGTTCGCGGTAAGGCTCGTCTTCAATCAGTGCGACGCCGAACTCATCGAGCAGCGCTGCCACCGCGTCGCGTTTGGCTTCGCTGTAACGCACCGCCGATGGATTCTGGAAGGTCGGTATCAGGTAGATGAAAGCCGGGCGGTGTTGTTCCAGGCGAGCGCGTAACTCCGTCAAGTTCGGCCCATCAGCCTCCAGCGGCACGGTCAGGCAATCGGCGCCGAACAGCTTGAATATTTGCAGTGCCGCCAGATACGTCGGCGCTTCGAGCAGGATCTCGGTGCCCTTGTCGATGTACAGCTTGGCGGCCAGGTCGAGGGTCTGCTGTGAGCCGCTGACCACCACTACCTGGCTTGCCTCACATGGCACTCCCAACGCTCGCGCCTCGGCGGCCAACGCTTCACGCAACGCCGGTTCGCCTTCGCTCATGCCATATTGGCCGATGGACACCGGCATCTCGGTCCACTCGACCTTCGGCAGCATGGCTTCGGCCGGCAGACCGCCGGCAAACGACATCATCTGCGGACGCTGGGCCGCGGCGAGGATTTCACGGATCAAAGAACTTTTAAGGCGCGAGACACGTTCGGAAAAAGCCATGGGGATCACCGGTAGCGAGGCATGTGGAAAATGAGTCAAACTTGTTGACCGAAATTACGCCTCCTCGAACGGATACGTCAATATGCTTGACCTTAAAGACCCACTTTCCCAGCAGCAAGCCATGGAAGCGTTTTTCTTCGGCTACCAGGCCTTCACCGCCAAGGCCGATGAAATGCTCGAACGTCGCGGCCTGAGTCGGGTGCATCAGCGCATCGTGTTTTTCATCGCCCGCTATCCGAACCTGAGCGTCAAGGAACTGTTGGCGTTGCTCGGCGTGAGCAAGCAGGCGCTGAACATGCCGTTGCGGCAATTGTTGGAGATGCATCTGGTCGACAGCGTTGCGTCCGAAACCGACAAGCGCAAACGGCTGCTGGAGTTGACTGCCGAAGGCGTGCGGTTTGAACAGGCGCTGCGCCGTGAGCAGGTGAAATTGCTGGAGCGGGTGTTTGGTGAGGCTGGGGAACAGGCAGTGAATGGCTGGTTGGCGGTGAATCTGGCGCTGGGAAAAAGCCAGTAAAAATCTACCTGTCCTCAAGTCAGTCATCGCGGGCAAGCCACGCTCCCACAGGGTCTTCGACGTTCACAGGGTCAGCGAACGACACAAAACCTGTGGGAGCGTGGCTTGCCCGCGATGGCGTCCTATCAGGCGATATATCCCTAAAGCCAAATATTTCGTCGACAAAACCAAAAACATTATTTGCTTTCTTTGTATACAAAAGCATAATCCACTTCGTGCGAGTTCCTGACCATCAGGTCAACAAATTCGCAAGTACCTCAAAGGGCCGCTGCCACCCCTCTCGGATCCGGCCCTGGAAATAAAAATAAAACTCTTGAGGAGTACTCGCTGTGGAAAGCCGCAAATCCGAAGCATCGACGCTGGACCTCTCGCCGCCATTACGCAATGGCTTGCTGGAACGTCTGTTCAAACTCAGCTTGCACGGCACCACGGTGAAGACCGAGCTGATTGCCGGTCTGACAACCTTCATCACCATGGCTTACATCATCTTCGTTAACCCCAACATCATGGCCGACGCCGGGATCGATCACGGTGCCGCGTTCGTCGCCACCTGCATCGCCGCAGCCCTGGGTTGCCTGTTGATGGGCCTGTACGCCAACTGGCCGGTCGGCCTGGCACCGGGCATGGGCCTGAACGCGTTCTTCACCTACACCGTAGTGGGCACCATGGGCTACAACTGGGAAACCGCCCTCGGCGCGGTGTTCGTTTCCGGTGTATTGTTCATGATCCTGACCTTCTCGCGGATCCGCGAATGGTTGCTCAACAGCATCCCGGTCAGCCTGCGCTTCGCCATGGGCGCTGGTGTTGGCTTGTTCCTGGGGCTGATCGGTTTGAAAACCGCGGGTATCGTCGTCGATAGCCCGGCCACCCTGATCAAGCTCGGTTCCCTGCGCGAACCCGGCCCGCTGCTCGCCGCAGTGTGTTTCCTGATGATCGCCATCCTCAGCTACCACAAGGTCTTCGGCGCGATCCTCATCAGCATCATTACCGTTACCCTGGCCGGTTGGGGCCTTGGGCTGGTGCACTACGAGGGCATCATGTCGGCCCCGCCAAGCCTCTCCCCTACCTTTATGGCCATGAACCTCGCCGGCGTGTTCAACGTCAGCATGATCAGCGTGGTCCTGGCGTTCCTCTTCGTGCACATGTTCGACACCGCCGGCACCCTGATGGGCGTTGCCCAGCGCGCCAACCTGGTGGGTGCTGACGGCCGGATCGAAAACCTCTCCCGCGCCATGAAAGCCGACAGTGCTTCCAGCGTATTCGGCGCTGTGGTCGGTGTTCCGCCCGTCACCAGCTATGTCGAAAGTGCTGCCGGCGTGGCCGCTGGTGGTCGGACTGGTCTTACCGCAGTCACTGTTGGTGTGCTATTTATAGCGGCAATGTTTTTTGCACCACTGGCCGGCATGATTCCCGCCTATGCCACCGCGGGCGCACTGATTTATGTGGCAATGCTGATGATGGGGGGCATGGCCCACATCGAATGGGACGAAGCGACCGACAGCATCCCGGCAATCGTTACCGCCATCATGATGCCGTTGACCTTCTCGGTCGCCGACGGCATCGCGCTGGGCTTCATCACCTACGTGGCGTTGAAGGCCGGCACCGGCAAGTACAAGGAAATTTCCGTGAGCCTGTGGGTGCTCTGCGCGATCTTCATCGCCAAGTTCATTTTCTTGTAGGAGCGAGCTCGCGAAGGTCGTTAACGATAACGCGTACTTACCGGGTTGAATCCATAGTCGGAACGCTGCCCGGACCAAGTGCGCCACAGCAAACAGCCTCACCCCGTCGGGTGGGGCTTTTGTGCAAATGGAGGAAAGTGATGAGTCTGGAAACCTGGCTGCTGTTCAGCGGCGCTGCGCTGATAGTGATCCTGATCCCGGGGCCGCTGTCGCTGCTAATGATCAGCAACAGTCTGAATTACGGTCTGCGCCGTTCTTACCCGGCGTTTCTAGGGGGCGTGTTTGCTTCGATCTGCTTGCTCAGTGCTTCGGCGCTAGGCTTGGGCGCGTTGTTGCTCGCCTCGGAACAATTGTTCAGTGCCCTGAAGATCGTCGGCGCGCTGTACCTGTTCTACCTCGCCTGGCAGAGCTGGCAGCAATCGCGCCAGCCCTCGGTGGGCGCTGAAGTACCTCAGGCTGCACCCGTGCCGCGTTTCCGTGCGCTGTTCGGGCGCGCGTTTGTCTTGGGGGCCAGCAATCCGAAAGATATTTTGTTTTTTGCCGCATTCCTGCCGCAGTTCTTGAATACCCAGCAGCCGTTCCTGCCGCAGTTGCTGGTGATGATTGCCACGTGGACGGTGCTGGACCTGTTGTGCAAATTGGCCTATGGGCTGGGCGCGCAGGGCGCGGCGCGGTATTTGCGCAGTGGCAAGGGACAGAGTTGGTTTAACCGGATCAGCGCCGGGTTGTTCGGCGGTGCGGGTGCCGCGTCCTTGCTGAGTAGTCACTGAAACTTTAGACTTTTATCTGTAACTGCTGTTTGTCCTGTTCTGCCCGCCTGATGCTTTTAGTTTTCAGGGGGCAGAACTTATCCAGTACCCCGCCCCACCACATGGATCATAATGACATAGGTCCATGTATCTCCTCCTTGCGCCCTGCCAATTGCAATACTCAGCAACACCCCAGGCAGTCTTACCTTGTGCTATCTAAAGTCCGCAACACGTTGTGACAACAGCATATATATGTATATCTAAAACGTCTTAACTCTTTGCCATCTTTCCGGAATGCGCGCGACCTTTTTGGTTTTGTCATAACGCGCAAACATCGATATTAGAAATTCGATTCAGCGTCCTTCCATATTTTTTAACATAACTTCAATCATTCCAATGTAACCATTTCACAATTTATTCGAGGATAAAAAATGGCTAAACCACCAAAAAAACCGCCTTCACCCGGTTTGTCTGACAATACGTCGACAACGACCCGGCCCCACTCGGAGCATACTTCTCTGCCCGGCAGCCGAGTCCCTATCGACTCACTTGATCTTCACTGGCCAGTAAGCGATACACCCGGGAATCGTCCTTCCGATGTTTATCCAGATAACAATCCCTCTCAAGAGCCAGCGATCATTATCACGGATCTTCCGACTGTAGTACGTTCTTTGCCTGAGTTTCCCGATGATATAAATATTTACCAGCAGTCTCCAGACAACTCGCTGATGCTGCTTGGCGATTCTGGACTTTCACGCAGTAGCCAAGGATTTCTGTATGCTCGAATCGAGCATATCGGTGATGTCGCCATACAGATAAATGCCAAAGGTCAATACGAGATCGCGACAGCTTCGCCCTACGTTGTGGGATTGTCGAAAATCGACGGTAAGCCGTTGTGGCAGAAAAAAAACGACAATCCAGGTTCGAAGGAAACCGACGGGAGCGAACCTGTTGCAACCCAGACAGCAAGCCTCGATGAACTCATTATTCCGAATAAATTCGCAAGGACACTGACAGCACCTGGTGAGGATGGGATTCGCGTACACCCTTCCGGAAGGCTGTTTGTCGATTTGTTTAATAACACAACGGTCATGGTCGTTCGAACGGAGGGAGGGAAATACCAAGCGAAGGACAGCAAGAGTCTGGACACCTATGGGCCCGTGCTTGAACGTATCGACGAAACATCGCATTGGCAGCCTGAAGACTCCGGGCCGGGACCGAGCAAGCGACCACGCCTTGAACAGCCCGTCGATACTGCGCATGGCGCCGAACGATCCACATCTTTCACCAGATCCTGGGAACCGAACCCTCATTTATGGTTGACATGGGGAAACCCGGTAGCCGAACTCACTGGATCGATCAAGGTAAATGAGCTTCATTACAAGATTTTTGATTTCGACAACGAAGTCGAATCCCGCGCGGTCATCAAGCCACCTGGGTTTGGCGATACCTTTAACGACTTCGAACGCGTATTGGCAGAGACACCGTGGCTTCAACCAGTTGTTGCCTCTCGCAATGCCGATGGTCAATGGACAGTGTCAAGTTCGCCGTTGTTTGAAAGGTCATTTAGCGAGTCTGTCGTAAATTCATTCAAAGACTTCAGTGATATCACGTCAGCGGATGTTGCCTACCAGCTGTTTGCACACAGCAGCGGGCGAAGATCCAAGCCTTCCAGCCGATCATTACTGGAACTATCCGCCACTCTTCGACAATGGGAGAACAAGAGCACTGAAAGGCATTCCGGACCTGCCGATCCTATTCAACTACTCGCTGTGACTCGACCTGAAAACGCACCGGGGAGTGAATTATTATTCCGCCCCCCTTCTGATGGGCAAAAGTTATACCGCCTGGATTTCAATAGCGAGCACTTTGCACAGCAATGGGCTGCCTATAAAACAACAGCGGACGAAGCCAGTCTCAGGCAACTGTTCCAGACATTGTTGATTCGTAACGGCTATGACGTTTTCCCCACAGCTCATCCGGAGCAAGCTGACGTATTGATGTTCAGATGCGCGGACCATATTTACCTTATGAAACTTGAGACCTCGAAAGGGCACTCCGCGCTATATGATTTTACCAGCGACCCCAATAACCCCCATCTGCTCACGAATATCGGCGCCGAAGCGCACAAGGTGCTGATTGCCGCTGATGCACGAAACGACATTAAATGGCTCAAGGGCAGCGTCAGTTCAACCGATGCAGGGGTAGTCATCAGCAGAGTACCTCGATCACAACCAGACACGAATACGGTATGGAATGGGCAGTGGCGTCCAGACGATGGAGGAAGTATCCAGCCCTTCGCCTTGATTCATTCCAGACATAAAGAACAGTTCAGTTTTATAGATCGCAAATGGATCAAGCAAAAGAAAACTTACCCATTCTTCCCCAAGGAAAAACTGACACCCGAACAAGAAACCACACTCTTTGCTAAAACGCCCATGGCAGAAGAAACTAACGCCGGCAACATCAAACAAAAAACAGAATTATTCGCTGAATACGGAATGCAGCTTGACGTACATACCTTGTCCTATTTCAAGGTACCTGGAAATGTTGCCGCGGAAGTGACAAACCTCAATGGCGGACTGATCGCAGACCTTGTCAATCAGAAATCAAATGGCGAGCCAGCCATTCAGCGCATCATAGAACCGATGGCTGGGTCGGGCTATTATGGCAACTATGCCAGGGCCGTCGGATTTGAAGGTGAGATGATGATAAATGATCTTAACCCCCTGATCTCATGGACTCAAAAGGAAATAGCCCAACAACCTGATCGCGTAAAATACTACATTGAATTCATTAAAAGAGACCTCATTCGAATCGGCGAAACGAACCAGTTTCTCTTTAACAGTGAACTGGCTATAAAATTTGCTTCCAAAGAGGATGCCAAAGCCTATATCGGGCTCGACCCAGCCCCCAAAGGCACCCCGGAGACGCTGGAAGCGAAAGCCAAGGTGAACAAGTTCCGCGACGATGTTAGAGACTATTTCATTGAGGCCATGCAGGTTATTGTTGAGATAAAAGACGGAGCGGTCATTATCAGCCCTCCCCCGACCAAAGGTGCTTCAATTACCGCCAGGCTACAGGACGGCGAGCCAGCTCTTGACGCACCTGTTCACTCTGCAGATGACAGAGCATTTCTTGCCGCCATGTTTTATATGACTCAGAACAGCAACCAACGCAATAACGCCATTAATGAAATAAGGCTGCTACAAAACGGAAAATACACTTTTCATTTTCCTTCCAATCTAATGTTTTCGGAAGGGAGAACCTTAAAATTGTTTTCAGCCGGCTTGGCGAACATCGATCATCTCAATTACATCGGCCACCTTCATGAACGCGCAAAACGGCCAACTCACTTTTTGACTGGAGACGGCTGGCAGTTGTTGGACAACCTCTGTGACACGACAAGAAACCCAAGCGACCTGATTCTGTTGAGTGGGCATTTTAGCCATGTCTACAATACCGAGGCTCTCTTTTTCGATAACATCAAGAGGCATGTGGTTCCTCTCAGCAATAACGGCGCCAGAATTATCATTACAAACTCTTATTCAGCCTCCAAAGAGAAGTCATTCAACGAACTCGGATTCCACACCTTCAAACGAACAAGGGATTCTGACCACAAAGGCCACAGCATCGCCATTGCCAAAGCGGACTATCTATTGGCCATCAACGATAGCGCGATGCACGCGGCTCAGAATCTGTAGCGCTACGTTCACCCCACCGCCAAGTTGACTGCGCTCTCGTATTGCACCGTGCCTGACGAAAAAAAGCCCGTGGTGTGAGCGGGCAAAAAATCAAAAGCAAGCTATATGCGCAGTCGCTTCCAGATAAAGGCAGCTGCTTGGGAAATCAGCTGCCGACTCATATCATTCTTGCCCCCTGCTACACATATATACCGCACGCCAGTGAACTGACTTCATCAACATTCAACTACAGAAGCAAGAGCATCGTGCAATCGCACGAGTTCCATGCTGATCACGTCGCTCGTTGGCCTACTTGTCGAGGCCAGCGTTAATTCAGTATTTTTCAGAGTGAAATCAATGGCTAAGCCCCCCAAGAAAGTTCCGGTTCCTGGTTCATCCGATTTGCGCGATTCTTCAAACACCAATACCCCCGGCCGACCCGACACAACGCTGGATCATTTACCCTGGCGCCCTGGCATCTCACCGGGTCATGAGCCCGATCTGCCACAGCGCCAGCCAATCCTGGAGCACACGCCAGTACCCGACGCCCAACCTGCGGCGATTGAAATAACCGATCTCCCTGCCAGTACCCACATCAGCCGAATCACCACCGACCACCCCATCAGTCATTACTACCTGTCACCGAAAATGGTTGAGAGGCTGCCCGCACCCGACCCGCAGACCGGGTTCCGGTCGATCAGCTCCGGGCGCAAGTTTGTCGATCTCGTCGATGGCGGGACGGTACTGCTGGAGACCGATGCGCAGGGCCATTTGCGCGCCAAACAACTTTCGGAACTGGTGCCGTCCGGCCCGCGACTTGAGCGGGTGGAAGGAACGCTGGAATGGCGCCAGGTTCCGGTCGATAGCATTCGCACGGGTGATTCGGAACTGATCATTTCGCGCCACCCCGTGCAAGCTGGTGGGCAAGAAGAGGCGGGGCCGTCCAAGCGACCGCGGATACCCGAAGCCCCCGCATCCTCCGAGCCCTGGAAAAACTGGGGCATCGCCGCCCATCATGCTTCGCCCGAAGACGTCACCATCGAGGGAGTTCACTATAAGACAGTATCGCGCGTTGACGCACCGGACCATCCGATTGTCTATATCAAGAACCCGGCGCACTTGATCTACGACTTCGATCTGTTCCAGAGAACCCTGCGGCAACACCGCGAACAACAACCCCGCGGCGCGATCCAGGTCCCGCCGACTCATCACTGGAGAGTCGATCCGACACTGCCTTTTGACAGGACGCTGACCAACTACGTCGTCACTTACTTTCCCGAACTGTCAGACCTCTGCGCGCTGAACGTCGCGAGAAAACAGTTTTCCCTCGCCAATGGTTCCGACATCGCCACCGGCGCCGGGCTGACGACCCTGCGGCAAGCCCACAATGACTGGAAGACCTCGAGCATCACGCCAAGACCAGAGCTGGTCGACCCATTGCTCATGCTTTCGGTCTTACCGACGGCTCCAGGCAAAGGCACTTACCGGATAGTGGAGCTGCCTGACTCCGCGGATCAGGTACCTCTGCAACGACTGGAGTTTGATACGCAAAAATTCTTGAGGGAGTGGAGGTATTTCGACTCGACTCTGGCCGCCGGCGATTACAAACGATTCATGAAAGGTCTGCTGACTCGCAATGGGTACACCGTGTTCGAGTTGGGACCCGCCCATACCTTTCCCGCGATAGTGTTCACGCGCCCCGGACATGACTTTGTGTTCTACATGACCCTGCATCGCATTCACGGGCGCAAAGTTCAGATTTCTCCTACCGACCAACGCCGATATGCCCCCGAGCGGCTACCGGAACTGATTGGCCTGCCGGCCCTGCGCGCAGTGCAAAATGCCGAGGCCGCCAACAAACTGATCTGGCTGAAAGGCGGAGGACAGTTCCGGGGCGATCACCCGGATTCGGTCTTTATCGTGCGAACCGACGATCCAAGGCTTTGAAAAAGTCCTTCAGGTACTCAGTTGTGTACAGCCGACAAAGCCTGGTCGGCTGTACGGGCCCCTTCGCTGCGGTGCGGCGATCACAGGGAGCAGCAGGGGTAGTCATTTCATTAGAGGACCGCGTCCAGGTCGAAAATGATGTGGACTCCAAAGCCATTGAAAGCACAAAAAAAGCCCGCAGTGTGAGCGGGCGAAAGACCAAAGAAGCTATATGCGCAGTCGCTTCCAGGGTGCAGCTGCTGCCTGGGGGATCAGCTGCCGCGATAGGTGGAGTAGCTGTAAGGCGAAATCAACAACGGCACGTGGTAGTGATCCTGTTCGGCAGAAATGCCGAAACGCAGCACCACGACATCCAGAAAAGCCGGTTCCGGCAGCTTGACGCCACGGGCGCGGTAGTAATCGCCGGCATGAAACTGAACCTGATAGACCCCGGTGCGGTAGTCATCGCCTTGCAGCAGCGGTGCATCGACACGACCATCGCTGTTGGTTATCGCGCTGGCGACCAATTCCAGGTGCGATCCTTCAACACGGTACAACTCGACCTTGATCGAGCTGCCCGGGCAACCGTGTGCTGCGTCCAAAACGTGTGTAGTCAAACGTCCCATTGATTCTGCGCGCCTGCCTGCGTGGAGCAGTCAGACTTCGCGCCTCCCGAAGTCAGTTGAAAAGGAGACCGCACCGATTCGGAGCACGAAAAGCTGCGGCGAGCGACTGATTAAGACACTTTTCAAAAAAATTGTACACAATAAAAACGACATTTTTCGCGCGACCCCCGTCATCCGCACATTTACCGCCGATTTCCCGCCGAACCGCACGGCCTATGAACCCTTCAGCAAATTACTGACCAGTCAGGCAGATTTCTTGCAGGCTCACGCCAATAGCAGTAAAAGATGACAGTCGGTGAAAAATGCGAAAATTCAGGCTTACAAATTGAATATAAAGTTGTATACAATCAGTCCATCGCTGTGACGCCAGCCTGCCATCCGATCTTCAGCTGCGTCATACCAACCGTCATCATCGAATAAGAAGGAAGCCTGCAGTGAGCGCTGACTACCCACGCGACCTGGTCGGTTACGGCAGTAACCCTCCTCACCCACACTGGCCGGGCAATGCCCGCATTGCCCTGTCGTTCGTACTCAATTACGAAGAAGGTGGCGAGCGCAACATCCTGCACGGCGACAAAGAGTCTGAAGCCTTCCTCTCGGAAATGGTTTCTGCCCAGCCGCTGCAAGGCGCGCGCAACATGAGCATGGAATCCCTTTACGAGTATGGCAGCCGCGCCGGCGTGTGGCGGATCCTCAAGCTGTTCAAGGAATTCGACATCCCGCTGACCATCTTCGCCGTGGCCATGGCAGCCCAGCGTCACCCGGACGTGATCCGCGCCATGGTCGATGCCGGCCACGAGATCTGCAGCCACGGCTATCGCTGGATCGACTACCAGTACATGGACGAAACCCAGGAACGCGAGCACATGCTCGAAGCGATCCGCATCCTCACCGAAATCACCGGTGAACGCCCACTGGGCTGGTACACCGGCCGCACCGGCCCGAACACCCGTCGCCTGGTGATGGAAGAAGGCGGTTTCCTCTATGACTGCGACACCTACGACGACGACCTGCCCTACTGGGAACCGAACAACCCGACCGGCAAGCCGCACCTGGTGATCCCGTACACCCTGGATACCAACGACATGCGCTTCACCCAGGTCCAGGGCTTCAACAAGGGCGACGACTTCTTCGAATACCTCAAAGATGCGTTCGACGTGCTCTACGCCGAAGGCGCCGAGGCACCGAAGATGCTTTCGATCGGCCTGCACTGCCGCCTGATCGGCCGTCCGGCGCGTCTGGCTTCACTCAAGCGCTTTATCGAATACGCTAAAAGTCATGAACAGGTGTGGTTCAGCCGTCGCGTCGACATCGCGCGCCACTGGCAAGAAACCCATCCGTACACAGGGGCTGCCAAATGAGCACCTTCCAAACCGTCAAACCTTCGAGCCTGAGCCGCGACGCCTTCGTCGCCGCTTTCGCCGACATCTACGAACACTCACCATGGGTGGCCGAGAAGGCCTTCGACCTGGGCCAGGATGCCTCGATCGACCAGATCGAAACCCTGCACCAGCGCATGAGCGACATCCTGTTGAGCGCCGATCACGCAAGCCAGCTTGCACTGATCAACGCTCACCCGGACCTGGCCGGCAAAGCCGCCGTCCAGGGCCAACTGACCGCAGCCAGCACTGAAGAACAGTCTGGCGCCGGTATTCACCAATGCACGGCCGAAGAGTTCCAGCGCTTCACCGAGCTGAACGACGCCTACAAGGCCAAGTTCAAGTTTCCCTTCATCATGGCGGTAAAAGGCAGCAACCGGCATCAGATCCTCGCGGCGTTCGAAACGCGCATCCACAACCCGGAAGATACCGAGTTCAAATGCGCGCTGGCGGAGATCAACAAGATCGCCCTGTTCCGCTTACTGACCCTATAGCAAGCCTGGCCCTGCGAATTCAAGAACGCCGAATCGCCAAGGGCCAGCAAGCATCCCAAGCCACTTATTTAAAGGCAGACAAGAAGAATGAAAGCTTACGCCGTACCTTTCGAGAAGTTCGTCAACCTCGCCGATGCCCGCCTGGGCACCAAAATCATCTCGGTCACCGATGACTGGTTCGCTGATGCCAACCGTCTGTTCCAACCGACCCCGGCCGTATGGAAGGAGGGCGTGTTCGATGACAACGGCAAGTGGATGGACGGCTGGGAATCGCGTCGCAAGCGCTTCGAAGGCTTCGACAGCGCAGTGATCCGCCTGGGCGTGCCGGGTTCGATCAAGGGCGTCGACATCGACACTTCATTCTTCACCGGCAACTTCCCGCCTTCGGCTTCCCTGGAAGCCTGCTTCCTGGCCTCGGGCGAACCTGATGAAAACACCCAGTGGACTGAAGTGCTGTCCGCCGTCGAGCTGCAAGGCAACAGCCACCACTACCACGAAATCAACAACGACCAGGCGTTCAGCCACCTGCGCTTCAACATCTACCCGGATGGCGGAGTGGCCCGTCTGCGCGTGTACGGTGTGCCGTTCCGCGACTGGTCGGCTATCGGCGACAACGAGCAGGTCGACCTGGCCGCCGCCCTCAACGGTGGCCGCGCCCTCGCCTGCTCCGATGAACACTTCGGCCGCATGAGCAACATCCTCAACCCGGGCCGTGGCATCAACATGGGCGACGGCTGGGAAACCGCGCGTCGCCGTACCCCGGGCAATGACTGGGTGATCGTCGCGCTGGGCCATGCCGGTGAAGTCGAGAAAGTCATCGTCGACACCCTGCACTTCAAGGGCAACTACCCGGACAGCTGCTCGATCCAGGGCGCCTTCGTGAAGGGCGGTACCGACAGCCAGATCGAAACCCAGTCGCTGTTCTGGCGCGAACTGCTGCCAAGCCAGAAGCTGGAAATGCACGCCGAACACACCTTCGCCGAGCAGATCAAGGCACTGGGCCCGATCACCCACATCCGCCTGAACGTGTTCCCGGATGGTGGTGTGAGCCGCCTGCGCGTTTTGGGCAAGGTCGCGAAATAAGCGCTGAACCCAATCGCGAGCAAGCTCGCTCCCACAGGGGATCGCATTCCAAATGTGGGAGCGAGCTTGCTCGCGATGACAATAGATCTAACAACACAGAATTCGGATAAGAACAGCATGCGCACATTAACGATTGAACCGCTGACCAAAGAAGCCTTCGCCCCTTTCGGTGACGTGATCGAAACCGACGGCCGCGATCACTTCATGATCAACAACGGTTCGACCATGCGCTTCCATAAACTGGCGACGGTGCAAACCGCTACGCCTGAGGACAACGCGATCATCAGCATCTTCCGCGCCGACGCGCAGGACATGCCGCTGATCGTCAGCATGCTGGAGCGCCATCCGCTGGGCAGCCAGGCTTTCATTCCGCTGCTCGGCAACCCCTTTCTGATCGTGGTCGCGCCAGTTGGCGATGAACCTGTATCAGGCTTGGTCCGCGCCTTCGTCACCAACGGCAGGCAGGGCATTAATTACCATCGCGGCGTCTGGCACCACCCGGTGCTGACGATCGAAAAGCGGGATGACTTCCTGGTGGTTGATCGCAGTGGCACAGGCAATAACTGCGATGAGCATTTTTTCAAAGAGGATGAGCGTTTGATCCTCGCCCCCCACCAATAAGAGAAGGTCTGATCACTCGACAACAGAGTGACAGGCGAGAGGTAAAGACTGTGGAAGCACATCTGTTGGAATGGCTGAACCTGAGCGTGCGCTGGGTTCACATGATTACTGGCGTGGCCTGGATCGGTGCGTCGTTCTATTTCGTATGGCTGGAAAACAACCTCAACCGGGTCAACCCGAAAAGCGGTCTGGCTGGCGATTTGTGGGCAATCCACGGTGGCGGTATCTACCACCTGGAAAAATACAAACTGGCGCCACCGACCATGCCGGACAACCTGCACTGGTTCAAATGGGAAGCCTACTTCACCTGGATGTCTGGTATCGCGCTGCTGTGTGTGGTGTTCTACTCCAACCCGACGCTCTACCTGCTGGCTCCGGGCAGCACCCTGAGCGGTCCTGAAGGCGTGGCCATCGGTCTCGGCTCGCTGTTCATTGGCTGGTTCATCTACTCGTTCCTGTGCGACTCGGCCCTGGGTAAACGCCCTGCCCTGCTAGGCTTCATCCTGTTCGTCCTGATCATCGGCGCGGCCTACGGCTTCAGCAAGGTGTTCAGCGGTCGGGGTGCGTACCTGCACGTTGGCGCGATCATCGGCACCATCATGGTCGGCAACGTGTTCCGCATCATCATGCCGGCGCAACGTGCACTGGTGGCGGCGATCGCCGAGAACCGCACGCCGGATCCGGCGCTGCCAGCCAAAGGCCTGCTGCGTTCGCGTCACAACAACTACTTCACCTTGCCAGTGCTGTTCATCATGATCAGCAACCACTTCCCGAGTACCTACGGCAGCCAGTACAACTGGTTGATCCTGGCCGGGATCGCGGTACTGGCGGTGTTGGTGCGTCACTACTTCAACACCCGTCACGACAGCCACAAGTTTGCCTGGACTCTTCCAGTCGCAGCCGTCGGCATGATCAGCCTGGCTTACGTCACCGGCCCTGCGCCGCTGAACAGCCCGGAAGTGGCCAAGGCACCCGCCAGGATCGAATACCAGCCGCTGCCGGAAACAGCAGTGGGCGGCGGTTTGAAACCCGCTGAAGCCAAACCCGCAGAAGCGCCTGCCGCCGCACCGGCGCAAGCGTCCAACACAGGCCCAGGCTTTGACAAAGTGCACAGCGTGATTCAGGAACGTTGCGCGGTTTGCCACTCGGCCAAGCCAACCAGCCCGCTGTTCAGTGCGGCCCCTGCCGGTGTGATGTTCGACACCCCCGAGCAGATCCGCCAGAACGCACCGCGGATTCAGGCGCAAGCCGTCACCAGCCAGATCATGCCACTGGGCAACATCACGCAGATGACCCAGCAGGAACGTGACCTGATCGGTGCCTGGATTGTGCAGGGAGCCCAGACCAACTAAGCAACAAAAGCATCGCGAACAAGCTCGCTCCCACAGGTTTTGCACTGCCTGTGTGGGAGCTGGCTTGCCTGCGATTGGCCGCAAAGCGGCCCACCTGATTCGAATACAGCTGCCAGCAACATTGCAGCTGTAAATCACAAGAATAAAAAGATCCGAGGTGTTGCATGTCCGAGCTATCCACAGCACGCATCCCCGACGCACCCGCCATTCAGCGTTTGCCCCTTTTGCAACTGATCTTGGTCGGTTTGCAACATGTTCTGCTGATGTACGGTGGTGCCATCGCGGTACCGCTGATCATCGGACAGGCCGCTGGCCTGAGTCGTGAAGAAATCGCCTTCCTGATCAACGCCGACCTGCTGGTAGCGGGCATCGCCACCATCGTCCAGTCCCTCGGCATCGGCCCCATGGGCATTCGCATGCCGGTAATGATGGGCGCCAGTTTCGCCGCCGTCGGCAGCATGGTCGCCATGGCCGGCATGCCCGGCATCGGCTTGCAAGGGATCTTCGGCGCGACCATCGCCGCCGGATTCTTCGGCATGCTCATTGCCCCGTTCATGTCCAAGGTCGTGCGCTTCTTCCCGCCGCTGGTGACCGGCACGGTCATCACCTCAATCGGCTTGTCGCTGTTCCCCGTGGCCGTGAACTGGGCCGGCGGCGGTGCCGGCGCCGTTCAATTCGGTTCGCCGATTTACCTGACCATCGCCGCGCTAGTGCTGGGCACCATCTTGCTGGTGCACCGCTTCATGCGCGGCTTCTGGGTCAATATTTCCGTATTGATCGGCATGTGCCTGGGCTACGTGCTCTGCGGCCTGCTCGGCATGGTCGACCTCAGTGGCATGGCTCAGGCGCCATGGCTGCAATTCGTCACCCCGCTGCACTTCGGCATGCCGAAATTCGAACTCGCGCCGATCCTGTCGATGTGCCTGGTAGTGGTGATCATTTTCGTCGAGTCCACCGGGATGTTTCTTGCACTGGGCAAGATCACCGGCCAGGAAGTCTGCCCACGGATGCTGCGTCGCGGCTTGCTGTGCGATGCCGGCGCTTCGTTTTTCGCCGGCTTCTTCAACACCTTCACCCACTCCTCCTTCGCCCAGAACATCGGCCTGGTGCAGATGACCGGCGTGCGTTGCCGCTCGGTGACCATCGTTGCCGGCGGGTTGCTGATCGTCCTGAGCCTGCTGCCCAAAGCCGCGTTCCTGGTAGCCTCGATTCCTCCGGCAGTTCTGGGCGGCGCAGCGATTGCGATGTTCGGCATGGTCGCCGCTACCGGGATCAAGATTCTCCAGGAAGCCGACATCGGTGACCGTCGCAACCAGTTGCTGGTGGCGGTGAGCATCGGCATGGGTCTGATCCCGGTCGTACGTCCGGAGTTTTTCGCCCACCTGCCCGTGTGGATGAGCCCGATCACCCACAGCGGCATCGCCATGGCCACCCTCAGCGCGCTGACGCTGAACCTGCTGTTCAACATCCTGGGTGGCGCCGAACGCGCGGCCATCAACGACTGTCAGGCTCAAACGCATTAACACCAGAAACACGAACCCTGTAGGAGCAAGCTCGCTCCTACAGTGGGCAGGGGTTGCCTGCGCCTCAAAAATAAAAACAAGAGGGAGCAACAGATGATTCGCAGAGACAAACACCGGGTCGAAAACAGCTCGAACCTGGATACCCATCAAAACACCACCAGCCTGCTGGTGAAGGTGCATTTCTGATGCTGCCCCGCAACCGTGCCCCAAACCTGTCGTCGGTGCGCCGTTGCGGATCACTTGAGACCTGGCCGAGGAGTCAGTATTCTCCGCGGCCGCCCAAATCCGGTTTAAAAAAAAGCCCGGATGTAAAACCTGACCAAAAAGCCAACTTATCCCGGCCCTGGCAGGCACCAAGGCACTCCAAAATCCTTCTCAATCGACCGCTCTTGAGCCGCCGAACGGGAGTTTTTTGGCTTTTTGAAAGCCTTGGCTCAGCTCTTGCTAACAGCACTAAAGCTGACCGAATGGATGATTTTTTACCGCTACAGAAACAGGCGCCACACCAGAGCGCCGACCTTAAAAAAATAACGTGGAACCACCTACTTTTTGGGAGCAACCGAATGAAACGTACGTGCACTAGCCTGATGCTGGCGGGATCATTGCTGGCCGGGGGTCAGGCCATGGCCGGCGACTTGCTGCAATGGCAGAACAACAGCCTGAGCTATCTCTATGGCAAGGACTTCCAGGTCAACCCGCGCATCCAGCAGACGGTGACCTTTGAACACGCTGATGGTTGGAAATACGGCGACAACTTCTTCTTCATCGACAAGATCTTCTACAACGGCAAGGAAGACGCCTTCGCGGGCAAGAACAGCCACTACGGCGAGCTCAGCCCGCGCCTGTCGTTCAACAAGATCTTCGACCAGAAGTTCGAATTTGGCCCGATCAAGGACGTGCTGCTGGCCATGACCTACGAGTTCGGTGAAGACGATACCGAGTCCTACCTGATCGGCCCTGGCTTCGATCTGGCCATCCCGGGCTTCGATTACTTCCAGTTGAACTTCTACAACCGCCACACCGAAGGCGACCGCCCGGGCGACAACATCTGGCAGGTCACGCCGGTCTGGTCCTACACCATCCCGGTGGGTGGTTCGGACGTGCTGATCGACGGTTTCATGGACTGGGTCGTCGACAACGACGTGAACAAAAAAGGCGAATACCACGCCAACCTGCACTTCAATCCGCAGGTCAAATATGACCTGGGCAAGGCGTTGAATCTGGGTGCCAAGCAGCTGTACGTCGGTGTCGAGTACGACTACTGGAAAAACAAGTACGGGATTGAAGACAGCCAGGGCTTCAAGACTGATCAGAGCGTGACCAGCTTCCTGGTCAAGGTTCACTTCTGATCATGTAGGAGCGAGCTTGCTCGCGATGGACTAGAGAGCGCCACGGGGTGTCAGGCTCCCAGCGTCATCGTTAACGTCCATCGCGAGCTTGCTCGCTCCTACATCAACCCCAGAAACCGGCACAACTCCCCCCGCTTGGCCAATGCATCCCGTCGCCCCAGTTCGATCAATTCGCTGCAATACCCCGCCTCGAACAACAGATAGCTCAGCACCCCTGCCCCGCTGGTCTTGGTCGCGCCCGGGCCTCGCAGGAACAGGCGCAATGCCGGCGGCAACTCCTGGCGATGTCGCGCGGCAATCTCGTCGATTGGCTGGCTTGGTGAAATCACCAGTACGTCCACTGGCGCCACGCCCAATGCGCGGGTCGGCGTACCGTCGGGCATCAGGTGACTGAACTGATTCAGGCGCTGCAACAACTCGATGTCGCTTTCCAGGCTGTCAATGAACGTACTGTTGAGCATGTGCCCGCCAATCTGCGCCAGGGTCGGCTGCTGACCGGTGTAGCTGCGCTGCAAGGGTTGTTGCGGGTCGACGCCGCGGGGGTTGCCGCTGACACCCACCACCAGCACCCGACTGGCGCCCAGATGCAGCGCCGGACTGATCGGCGCCGACTGACGCACCGCGCCATCACCGAAATACTCTTCGCCGATTTTCACCGGTGCGAACAGCAACGGAATGGCCGAACTGGCGAGTAGATGTTCCACGGACAGTTGGGTGGGAACGCCGATGCGTCGATGGCGCAACCAGGCATCGATCTTGCCGCCGCCCTGATAGAAGGTGACGGCCTGGCCGGACTCATAGCCGAAGGCGGTGACTGCCACTGCATGCAATTGTTGCTGTGCGATCGCTTCGGCGATGCCGCCCATATGCAGCTTGTCGTTGAGCAAGTCCCGCAGCGGAGAACTGTTGAGCAGCGCCACCGGCATGTGCTTACCGATACCGAGCAAGCTGTGGCTGACAAAGCGGCTGGCCTGGCGGATTACCCCGGGCCAGTCACTGCGCAACACCAGATGACTGCGAAAGCCCTGCCAGAAGGCCGTCAGGCGTTCGATGGCGTTACGAAAGTCCATTGCCCCGCTGGCGAGGCTGACTGCGTTGATCGCGCCGGCCGAGGTGCCGACGATCACCGGAAACGGGTTGCTCGCCCCCGGTGGCAGCAATTCGGCAATCGCCGCCAGCACTCCGACCTGATAGGCCGCCCGAGCCCCGCCACCGGAAAGAATCAACCCTGTAACCGGTTCGCCTGGACTCATGCACAACTCTCCATGGTGCTTGATGGGATTTCGTTGTTTCGACCTATTCCCTTGTAGGAGCGGGATTCAACCACGTTTGGCGTACAGCTTCGGCTCGCCCGGTGGACGGCTCTTGAAGCGACGATGAGCCCACAGGTATTGCTCGGGATGCTCCCGCAGAACGCTTTCGATCCATTGGTTGATGCGGATGCAATCGTCTTCTTCGGTTTCGCCGGGGAAGCCTTCGAGCGGCGCATGGATCACCAGGCGATATCCGCCGCCGTCCGCCAGACGCTCCTGGGTGAACGGCACCACCAGCGCCTTGCCCAGCCGCGCAAACTTGCTGGTGGCGGTGACGGTCGCGGCCTGAACGCCGAACAGTGGCACAAAAATACTTTGCTTGGCGCCGTAGTCCTGATCCGGTGCGTACCAGATCGCCCGGCCCGAGCGCAGCAGCTTGAGCATGCCGCGCACGTCATCGCGCTCCACCGCCAGCGAGTCGAGGTTGTGCCGCTCGCGGCCCTGGCGCTGGATATAGTCGAACAGCGGATTCTTGTGCTCGCGGTACATGCCGTCGATGGTGTGCTGTTGGCCGAGCAGCGCGGCACCGATTTCCAGCGTCGTGAAGTGCAGTGCCATCAGGATCACGCCCTTGCCTTCGCGCTGAGCCTTTTGCAAATGCTCCAGCCCTTCGACATGAGCCAGGTTTGCCAGGCGCTTGCGCGACCACCACCAGCTCATCGCCATCTCAAAAAAAGCGATGCCGGTGGAGGCGAAGTTCTCCTTGAGCAGGCGCTTGCGTTCGGCGGCGGTTTTTTCAGGAAAACACAGTTCCAGGTTGCGCTTGGCAATGCGCCGTCTGTCGCCGGCCACGCGATACATCAATGCACCCAGAGCACGGCCGATCCACAGCAGCGCCGGATATGGCAACTGGACGATCAGCCACAACAGCCCCAGGCCACACCACAGCGGCCAGAAACGTGGAGATAGAAATGCTTTTCGAAAACGCGGGCGGTCCATTAATGCTTCCGGAATGACAATGGCCGCGCATTCTACATCGTTCGACCCGGCTTGCGGCCCGCGGGCGTTCTCGTTATAAGTCTCGGCACTTTTAGTGACAAGTCGTTGTATGCCGACCATGAGCCAAACCGAACCGCTAGACCAAGATCCCGTGTTCCAGTTGAAGGGCAGCATGCTGGCCATTACGGTGCTGGAACTGGCCCGTAACGACCTCGAAAGCCTTGATCGGCAACTGGCCGCCAAGGTCGCCCAGGCGCCCAACTTCTTCAGCAACGCGCCGCTGGTACTGGCCCTGGACAAACTCCCGGCCAACGAAGGCGCGGTCGATCTGCCAGGGCTGATGCGCGTCTGCCGCCAGCATGGCCTGCGTACCCTGGCGATCCGCGCCAGCCGCATCGAAGACATTGCCGCCGCCATCGCGGTGGATTTGCCAGTACTGCCACCGTCCGGTGCCCGGGAGCGTCCACTGGACCTGACCGAAGGCGAACCGAAGAAAAAACCGGAAAAACCGCCTGAACCGACCATCAAACCGACGAAAATCATCACCTCGCCAGTACGTGGTGGCCAGCAGATTTATGCCCAGGGCAGCGATCTGGTGGTGATCTCCTCGGTCAGCCCGGGGGCGGAACTTCTCGCCGATGGCAACATCCATGTATACGGCCCGATGCGGGGTCGTGTGTTGGCCGGCGTCAAGGGCGACACCAAGGCACGGATTTTCTGTCAGCAAATGAGTGCTGAACTGATTTCCATCGCCGGGCATTACAAGGTTTCCGAAGATCTGCGCCGCGACCCGCTATGGGGTTCGGGTGTGCAGGTCAGCCTGTCCGGCGACGTGTTGAACATCATTCGGCTTTAACGGATACTGCCGCATTTTCCAAGCATCTCTAAAACGTAGCGAAAACGGCTCAAACGAAGTAGGAAAAAGGCCGAAAGCAGTGTTTACCGGGGGTAAACGCCGCTCAAAACCGGATTCCAGCCAAGGCTGTCCGACTGCAGTAGTTTTTCAGGAGATGTTTTTCAGGGACTGAAAAGTCCTTCTTCCTTAGGGGTGAAACACCTTGGCCAAGATTCTCGTGGTTACATCCGGCAAGGGTGGTGTGGGTAAGACCACCACCAGCGCCGCTATCGGTACCGGCCTCGCTCTGCGCGGCCACAAAACAGTGATCGTCGACTTCGACGTGGGCTTGCGTAACCTCGACCTGATCATGGGTTGCGAGCGCCGCGTGGTGTATGACTTCGTCAACGTGGTCAACGGCGAAGCCAACCTGCAACAGGCCCTGATCAAAGACAAGCGCCTGGAAAACCTCTACGTGCTGGCCGCCAGCCAGACCCGCGACAAAGACGCGTTGACCGTCGAAGGCGTGGAAAAAGTCCTGATGCAACTCAAGGAAGACTTTGAGTTCGTGGTCTGCGACTCCCCGGCGGGCATCGAGAAAGGCGCCCACCTGGCCATGTACTTCGCCGATGAAGCGATCGTCGTGACCAACCCGGAAGTCTCCTCGGTACGAGATTCGGACCGCATGCTCGGCCTGCTGGCCAGCAAGTCCCGTCGCGCCGAACGCGGCGAAGACCCGATCAAGGAACACCTGCTGATTACCCGTTATCACCCGGAACGTGTGAGCAAAGGCGAAATGCTTGGCGTAGAAGACGTCAAGGAAATCCTTTCGGTGACCCTGCTCGGCGTGATCCCTGAATCCCAGGCGGTGCTCAAGGCATCCAACCAGGGCGTTCCGGTGATTCTCGACGACCAGAGCGATGCCGGCCAGGCCTACAGCGATACCGTTGACCGCCTGCTGGGCAAGACCGTGGATCATCGATTCCTTGATGTACAGAAGAAGGGATTCTTCGAGCGCCTGTTTGGAGGCAACTAAGCAATGAACCTTTTTGACTTCTTTCGTGCCAACAAAAAGCAAAGCACCGCGTCGGTAGCGAAAGAGCGTCTACAGATCATCGTGGCGCACGAACGCGGCCAACGCAGCACCCCGGACTACCTGCCGGCCTTGCAGAAGGAACTGGTCGAGGTGATCCGCAAGTACGTCAATATCGGGTCCGATGACGTGCATGTCGCACTGGAAAGCCAGGGCAGCTGCTCGATTCTGGAACTCAACATCACCCTGCCTGATCGCTGAGTCGATCCGGCTGGAGCCGCGGCGGCTCAGGTCCCTTCTGCAACCGGAAGGGACCTGAGCCGCCGTTGGCGTTTGTTACGAGGCTGTTTTAATGCCGTTGTCCAACATCCACATCATCCATCAGGACACCGCCGTACTGGTGGTGAACAAACCGACCCTGTTGCTCTCCGTCCCTGGCCGGGCCGACGACAACAAGGACTGCCTGA
The DNA here is from genome assembly GCF_056402155.1 of Pseudomonas sp. P4_C1. NCBI lineage: Bacteria > Pseudomonadati > Pseudomonadota > Gammaproteobacteria > Pseudomonadales > Pseudomonadaceae > Pseudomonas > Pseudomonas sp. P4_C1. The sequence goes on along the minus strand of NZ_JBFUHY010000011.1, from coordinate 85,507 downwards.
TTACCCGCCTGCAAGAAAACGGCTTCCCGGAAGCGCGCATCGTCCATCGTCTGGACTGGGAGACTTCCGGCATTATCCTGCTGGCCCGTGACCCGGATACCCATCGCGAGCTGTCCCGGCAATTTCACGACCGGGAAACCGAAAAGGCCTACACCGCCCTGTGCTGGGGCCAGCCGGAACTGGACAGCGGCAGCATCGACCTGCCCTTGCGCTACGACCCGCCGACCAAGCCACGCCACGTGGTCGATCACGAATTCGGCAAACATGCGCTGACCTTCTGGCGCGTGCTCGAACGTTGCGGCGACTGGTGCCGCGTTGAGCTGACACCGATCACCGGCCGCTCCCACCAGTTGCGCGTGCACATGCTCTCGATTGGCCATCCGTTGCTGGGTGACGGGCTCTATGCCCATGAACAGGCCTTGGCGGCCTGGCCACGCCTGTGCCTGCACGCCAGCATGCTCAGCTTCACCCATCCGCAGACCGGTGAGCGCCTGCGCTTCGAGTGTCCGGCACCGTTTTAAGACATACATCAATCCTGTGGGAGCGAGCTTGCTCGCGATCTGGCCGGCACATCCAACATTGATGCTGGCTGACACTCCGCCATCGCGAGCAAGCTCGCTCCCACAGGGATCTCCTCCAGATTCTACTTCGGTGACCAGCCCCAACATTCAGTGCGACGCCATTTACCAAGCCAATACGTTAAACTGGCGCCACTGCTGTCTGGAGCTACTTTATGCGCGAAGAGTTGAACCAAGGCCTGATCGATTTCCTCAAGGCCTCCCCTACCCCGTTCCATGCCACCGCCAGCCTTGTTCAGCGCCTGGAAGCGGCGGGCTATCAACGCCTCGACGAGCGCGAGCCGTGGATTACCGAAGCCAACGGTCGCTACTACGTCACCCGCAACGACTCTTCGATTGTCGCGATCAAAATGGGCCGCCACTCACCGTTGCACGGCGGCATTCGCCTGGTCGGCGCCCACACCGACAGCCCGTGCCTGCGCGTCAAGCCGCAACCGGAACTGCAACGCCAGGGCTTCTGGCAATTGGGCGTCGAAGTGTATGGCGGCGCGCTGCTGGCGCCGTGGTTCGACCGTGACCTGTCTCTGGCGGGCCGTGTAACCTTCCGTCGTGATGGCAAGGTCGAGAGCCAGTTGATCGACTTCAAGGCTCCGGTCGCGATCATTCCGAACCTGGCGATTCACCTCAACCGTGAAGCCAACATGGGCTGGGCCATCAACGCCCAGACCGAATTGCCGCCGATCCTCGCGCAATTTGCCGGTGACGAGCGCGTGGACTTTCGCGCAGTACTCACCGATCAACTCGCCCGCGAACACGGCCTGAACGCTGATGTGGTGCTCGATTACGAGTTGAGTTTCTACGACACCCAAAGCGCGGCGGTCATTGGTTTGCATGGTGATTTCATCGCCGGCGCGCGCCTGGACAACCTGCTGTCGTGCTACGCCGGCCTGCAAGCGCTGCTGACGGCCGACACCGACGAGACCTGCGTGCTGGTCTGCAACGACCACGAAGAAGTCGGTTCCTGCTCGGCCTGCGGTGCCGACGGCCCGATGCTCGAGCAAACCTTGCGTCGCCTGCTGCCTGAAGGTGATGAGTTGGTACGCACCATTCAGAAATCCCTGCTGGTTTCAGCTGACAACGCCCACGGCGTGCATCCGAACTACGCCGACAAGCACGACGCCAACCACGGTCCGAAACTCAACGCCGGCCCGGTGATCAAGGTCAACAGCAACCAGCGCTACGCCACCAACAGCGAAACCGCCGGGTTCTTCCGTCATCTGTGCATGGCTGAAGAAGTGCCGGTGCAGAGTTTCGTGGTGCGCAGCGACATGGGCTGTGGTTCGACCATCGGCCCGATCACCGCCAGCCACCTGGGCGTGCGCACCGTGGACATCGGCCTGCCGACGTTCGCCATGCACTCGATCCGCGAATTGTGCGGCAGCCATGACCTGGCGCATCTGGTCAAGGTGCTGAGCGCGTTCTACGCCTGCCGCGAGTTGCCGTAAACCTGAAAAAGCATCGCGAGCAAGCTCGCTCCCACATTGGATTGCATTTCAAATGTGGGAGCGACGGTGCGGCGATCCGACTTGCTCGCGATGACGGCAGCTCAAACACTGCAGATTTCATGATCGCGCTGGTTCATTCCTGATACACATCACGCCTGCCACTTTAAAAACCGCCTAGACTTCGAGTATCCCTTCGACAAGGCCGTCTCCATGATCTCGATGTCTACCTTCCACGCCATGCTGGTCCCGATCCTTGCCGGGATGATCATGCTGGCCGTCGGCTTCAACTTTCGCGACAAAAATGCCGGTGTGTTTGTCATGTGGATCGGCATGCTGAGCATCCTCGCAACCGTGGTGATCAAGATCCTCGCCAAACTCAACGAATAATTCATCGCCCTTGGCTCGCATTGATTTTGACGGGCTCGTACACTCGGCCGATCCGCTCCCTGCGAGGTTGACCGCCTAGTGTTCGCTCGTCTTTTTGCCCTGCCGTGTATTTTCCTTGTCTGCCTGATGACGCTGCTGTCAGTGGCGCCTGCCCAGGCGGCCGGCCTGCCAGGCCTGCTCGGCAGCCAGGCCAAGACCCAGCCCGAAGCCCGGGAACCGCTGGGGCAATCCCTGGACGAAGTGATCAAGTCACTGGAGAACGACCAGCAACGCACCAAGCTGCTGGCCGATCTCAAAAGGCTCCGTGACACCACCAAAATGGCTCAACCAACGACCGAGGAAGGCGTGCTGGGCCTGATTGGCGGAACCCTGACCAATATCGAGAAGAAATTTTCCGGCGACGACAGTCCGCTCACGCGCTGGTCCAGTGAATTCGATCAGGCCAGGGAAGAACTGATGGCGCTGGCGCTGCCGGCCAATGAATGGCTGCCCATGCTGTTCGCCTTCGCCATGATCCTGATGGTCTGGAGCCTGCTGGCCGCAGCCCTGATCTGGATCAGCCACCGCGTGCGAATGCGTTTCGGCCTGACCGAAGAACTGCCGCAGCACCCCCGGGCCCTCGACATGTTGCGCTTCGCCTTGCGCAAGCTCGGGCCATGGCTGATCGCCCTGGTGATCACGGTCTACATGAGCTACGCCCTGCCCTCGTCCCTGGGCAAAAGCCTGGCCATGGTACTGGCCTATGCACTGGTGGTCGGCACCTGCTTCTCGGCCATCTGCGTGATTGCCTTTTCCCTGCTCGACGGCCCGCACCGCCACCGCGCCCTGTACATCCTGCGGCACCAGGCGTTTCGGCCGCTGTGGCTGATCGGCAGCTTCGCCGCGTTTGGCGAGGCGCTGAGCGACCCGCAACTGGTCGACAGCCTCGGCAGCCATCTGGCCCATACCGCTGCGACTGTCGCCAATGTCCTGGCAGCGCTGTCCACAGGACGGTTCATCCTGCGCTTCCGCCGACCGATCGCTCACTTGATCCGCAACCAGCCACTGTCCCGGCGCCTGACCCGCCGTGCCCTCAACGACACCCTGTCGATCCTCGGCACCTTCTGGTACGTGCCGGCGTTGGTGCTGGTGGCCATCTCCCTGTTCGCCACCTTTATTTCCGCTGGCGACACCAGCACCGCACTGCGCCAGTCGCTGATCTGCACCGTTTTGCTGGTGTTGTGCATGGTCATCAACGGCCTGGTACGCCGCCACGCCCTCAAACCCAAGCATGGCATCCGGCGTTACGCCGTGTATTCGGAACGGCTGAAAAACTTTTTCTACACCATCGTTCATCTGCTGGTGTGGCTGGCCTTCATCGAGCTTGGCCTGCGGGTCTGGGGCATTTCGTTGATCCGCTTCACCGAAGGCGACGGCCACGAAGTCAGCGTCAAACTGTTCAGCCTCGCCGGTACGCTGCTGTTCGCCTGGCTGATCTGGATTCTCAGCGACACCGCCGTGCATCACGCGCTGACCCGCTCGCGCAAAGGCCTGGCCAATGCCCGCGCACAGACGATGATGCCGCTGATCCGCAACGTGTTGTTCGTGGCGATTTTCATCATCGCGCTGATCGTTGCCCTGGCGAACATGGGCATGAACGTCACGCCACTGCTGGCCGGTGCCGGTGTGATCGGTCTGGCCATCGGTTTTGGCGCACAGTCGCTGGTAGCCGACCTGATTACCGGGTTGTTCATCATCATCGAAGACTCCCTGGCTATCGACGACTACGTGGATGTCGGCGGCCACCTCGGCACGGTCGAAGGCCTGACCATCCGCACCGTGCGCCTGCGGGACATCGACGGCATCGTCCACACCATTCCATTCAGCGAAATCAAAAGCATCAAGAACTACTCCCGGGAATTCGGCTACGCGATCTTCCGGGTCGCGGTGCCGGCCAGCATGGACATCGACAACGCAATCAAACTGATGCGCGAAGTTGGTCAGAAAATGCGCACCGATCCGTTGCAGCGGCGCAATATCTGGTCGCCACTGGAGTTTCAGGGGGTGGAAAGTTTCGAGTCGGGCAATGCGATCCTTCGCGCCCGCTTCAAGACCGCGCCAATCAAGCAGTGGGAAGTGTCGCGAGCGTTCAATCTGTCACTCAAGCGGCACATGGATGAAGCCGGACTGGATCTGGCGACACCGCGGATGAGTATTCAGGTGATGACCGCCGGTGGTGACCCGCAGGGCGAATAGCCAGCGCCTGCAATAGCAGCGTCAGACAACATCCACCCCGACATGAATCGCATCATGCCGCCAGAACTCCAGGTCGCAGTCGATCAACCGTTCATGCTGGTCATAGTTGACCCGGGCAATCCGCAGGCCCGGGCTGCCCACTGACACCTTCAACGCCGCCGCCGCATCCACCGACAACGCCGTGGGCACAATCTCGAAGCGCACCCGCCCGTAGTGCAAATCGTAATGCCGCGCATACAACTCGGTGATCGACTGATTCAAATCGAAATCGAGGATCCCGGGAAAGTACTGCGGGTTCAGATAGTGCTCCACATACAGCACCAGTCGCCCGTCGATCCGTCGCGAGCGGCAGATCTGGATCACGCTCGACAGCGCCGGCAATTGCAGCCAGGCACAGACCGCCGCCGATGCCGGTTGCAATCGCGCTGAAATCACCTCGGTGGACGGAATCCGCCCCTGGGCGCTGACCATCGCGTGAAAGTGGCTGCGCTGCATGAGGTTGTACGCCAGGCGCGGCGGCGAGACGAACCAGCCGCGCCGCTCCTCGCGGTAGATCTGCCCTTGTGACTCCAGCTGCAACAACGCCTCACGCAAAGTGATCCGCGTGGTGCCGAACAGTTCACTGAGCTTGCGTTCGGCCGGCAATTTGCTGCCAGGAGCCAACAGACCGTGGTCGATCTGTTCCTGGAGTACCTGGCCAATGGCTGTTACCGCTTTTGTTGCCTCTTCACGCATCAACGTTTCCTTTCTGGACTAGACCAGCACCAATTCAGGGCAGAACAGCAGCGCAAACCGGCTCATTCAATAGTCTGCAAGCGTAGGCAGTGCAGATGACCGAGGTGTGACAAAGGCGCCCAACGGTCGCCACTCCCGGCTTTCAAGAACCTGCAATTCATCGGCCAAGTCCCTTGCCAGCCTGGGCTTTGACCATGGTCTACGCTTAGCAGGCCACCCGCGACACCGCCGAACAAAAAGTCATCCCGGGCGACGAACGACATCAAAGTGTCATCCAGCCCCCTTAAATTGGCTCAGGTATTGCTGACCTAGACCAACACACACCGCAATCGCAGCGTTGAACACGACCCAAGGAGCTTCGGAATGAAACAGTTTTTCCTGGCATCACTGTTAGGCTCGACCATTGCAATGTGCACCGCCGCCATGGCGGCCGACACCGATCTGAAAACCCTGGAAGCCGCTGCGAAAGCGGAAGGCGCCGTCAACAGCGTCGGCATGCCCAATGACTGGGCCAACTGGGCCGGCACCTGGAAAGACCTGAGCGACAAATACGGCCTCAAGCACATCGACACCGACATGAGTTCGGCCCAGGAGATCGCCAAGTTCGCCGCGGAAAAAGACAACGCCAGCGCCGACATCGGCGACGTCGGTGCAGCGTTCGGCCCGATCGCGGTCAAGCAAGGCGTGGTGCAACCGTACAAGCCTTCGACCTGGGATCAGATTCCAGCCTGGGCCAAGGACAAGGACGGCAACTGGGCGCTGGCCTACACCGGCACCATCGCCTTCATCGTCAACAAAAAGCTGCTGCACGGTTCCGAAGTGCCGACCAAGTGGGCTGACCTCAAGACCGGCAAGTACAAGGTTTCCATTGGTGACGTAAGCACTGCTGCCCAGGCTGCGAACGGCGTTCTGGCCGCGGCACTGGCCAATGGTGGCGACGAGAAGAACCTGCAACCTGCGCTGTTGCTGTTCGCCGACATCGCCAAGCAGGGTCGCCTTTCGATGTCCAACCCGGTCATTGGTGCCATGGAAAAAGGCGAAATCGAAGTCGGCGTGGTCTGGGACTTCAACGGCCTGAGCTACAAGGCCAAGATGGCCAATCCGGATGATTACGTGGTGCTGATCCCGTCCGACGGTTCGGTGATTTCCGGTTACACCACCATCATCAACAAATATGCCAAGAACCCCAATGCCGCCAAGCTGACCCGCGAATACATCTTCAGCGACGCCGGCCAGATCAACCTGGCAAAAGGCAACGCCCGACCGATCCGTGCCGAGCACATCACGCTGCCAGAAGAAGTGAAAGCCAAGCTGCTGCCAAACGAGCAGTACAAAAAGGTCACGCCGATCAAGGACGCCGATGCATGGGAGAAGACTTCCAAGGCCCTTCCGCAGAAGTGGAATGAAGAAGTCATCGTCAATATGCAGTAACCCTGTGGCCCACCATTTTTTGATGGACCAATGAGAATCCCTGTGGGAGCGAGCTTGCTCGCGATAGCGATTAGACATTCAACATAGATGTTGACTGGCAGTCCCTCATCGCGAGCGAGCTCCCACAGTGGATCGAGTGAGTTCCGAATATCTGTTTCACGGAGTCATCGCCCCTATGAAGCACAACGTCATCCTTGTCGTGCTCGACGGCCTCAACCATGAGGTCGCCCGCCACGCCATGGGGCACCTGCAGGCTTACGTCGGCGCCGGACGTGCCGCACTCTACAAACTGGAGTGCGAGTTGCCGGCCCTGTCCCGCCCGCTGTACGAATGCATCCTGACCGGCGTTGCGCCCATCGACAGCGGCATCGTCCACAACAATGTCTCGCGCCTGTCCAACCAGCGCAGCATCTATCACTACGCTACCGACGCAGGTCTTGTGACTGCCGCTGCGGCTTATCACTGGGTCAGCGAGCTGTACAACCGTTCGCCCTTCGTGGCGGCCCGGGATCGCCACACCGATGATCCGCAACTGCCGATCCAGCACGGGCATTTCTACTGGAACGATCACTACCCGGATTCGCACCTGTTCGCCGACGCCGAAAACCTGCGCCTGCGCCATGCGCCGAACTTTTTGCTGATCCACCCGATGAATATCGACGACGCCGGGCACAAGCACGGCCTCGACACCCCGCAGTACCGCAACAGCGCCCGCTCGGCCGACATCATCCTGGCCGACTACCTGCAAGGCTGGCTCGATGCCGGTTATCAGGTGCTGGTCACCGCCGACCATGGCATGAACAACGACCGCTCCCACAACGGCCTGCTGCCGGAAGAACGTGAAGTGCCACTGTTCGTTCTCGGTGATGCGTTCAGCTTCGACGCCGACGCCGCGCCGAAACAGACAGAGATCTGCGGCACCGTCTGCCAATTGCTGGGCGTGCCCCACGACAAACCGGTCTGCCGGGAGCTGTTGAAGTGAATTCCATGACCCGCAGTAAATGGCTCGCTGCCCTGTGCCTGGTCCCGTTTGCGTTGTTCTTCATCGTGTTCGAGATCGCACCGCTGACCTGGGTGATGATCAACAGCCTGCAATCTGAAGAATTCGGCTGGGGCCTGGCCAACTTCAGCAAGATCTTCAGCTCGAAGTTTTACCTGCAGGCCATCCAGTACAGTCTTGAGATCAGCTTCTGGTCCAGCGTGTTCGGGATCATCATCGCGATACTGGGCGCCTACTCCCTGCGCCGGGTCGATTCGAAACTGCGCAACTTCGTCAACGCCTTCGCCAACATGACCAGCAACTTCGCCGGTGTGCCGCTGGCGTTCGCGTTCATCATTTTGCTCGGCTTCAACGGCAGCTTCACCATCATGCTCAAGCAGGCCGGCATCATTCAGGATTTCAACCTGTACTCGAAAACCGGGCTGATCATTCTCTACACCTACTTCCAGATTCCCCTCGGCGTACTGTTGCTGTACCCGGCCTTCGATGCCTTGCGCGAAGACTGGCGCGAGTCCGCCTCACTGCTCGGTGCGAGCGGCTGGCAATTCTGGCGACACATCGGATTGCCGGTGTTGACACCTGCGTTGCTCGGCACCTTCGTGATCCTGCTGGCCAACGCCCTCGGCGCCTACGCCACGGTGTACGCACTGACCACCGGCAACTTCAACGTGCTGCCGATCCGCATCGCGGCAATGGTGTCCGGTGACATTTCCCTGGACCCGAACCTGGCCAGCGCCCTGGCCGTGGTGCTGGTGGCCTTGATGACCCTGGTGACCATCGTGCATCAGTTGCTGTTGAAGAGGAGCTACCATGTCTCGCGCTGAACTGGGGTCCGCCGGTGTCTACCACCGCGTCGTGGTGTACTTGCTGTTTGCCATCCTGCTGTTGCCGCTGGCCGGCACGCTGATCTACTCGATCGCCAGCAGTTGGTCGGCGACCATTCTGCCCAGTGGCTTCACCCTCAAATGGTACATCCAGCTATGGAGCGATCCGCGCTTCCTGGATGCGTTCGGGCAATCGTTGCTGGTCTGCGTCGGTTCGTTGATCCTTTCCGTGGTGCTGATTCTGCCGCTGTTGTTCGTGGTGCATTACCACTTCCCGAAACTCGACGCGCTGATGAACATCCTGATCCTGCTGCCCTTCGCTGTGCCACCGGTGGTGTCGTCGGTGGGACTGTTGCAGCTCTATGGCTCCGGCCCCTTCGCCATGGTCGGCACGCCGTGGATCCTGATCGGTTGCTACTTCACCGTGGCGCTGCCGTTCATGTACCGGGCGATCACCAACAACCTGCAAGCGATCAACCTGCGCGACCTGATGGATGCCGCCCAGTTGCTCGGCGCCAGCACCTTTCAAGCCGCATTCCTGGTGGTGCTACCGAACCTGCGCAAGGGCCTGATGGTGGCACTGCTGCTGTCGTTCTCGTTTCTGTTCGGTGAATTCGTGTTCGCCAACATCCTCGTGGGCACCCGCTACGAAACCCTGCAGGTCTACCTCAACAACATGCGCAACAGCAGCGGTCATTTCACCAGTGCGCTGGTGATTTCCTACTTCTTCTTTGTGCTGGTTCTGACTTGGATCGCCAATATCTTGAACAAGGACAAAAGCGAATGAGCTACGTCAGCGTCCAACATCTTCAGAAAAGCTACTCTCAAGTAGGGCAGGCGGGCACTACGGTGTTCAGCGACATCAATTGCGAAATCCGGAAAGGTGAATTCGTCACCCTGCTCGGCCCGTCCGGTTGCGGCAAATCCACCCTGCTGCGCTGCATCGCCGGCCTGACCTCGGTGGATGGCGGCAAGATCCTCCTGGACAATCAGGACATCGTGCCCCTGAGCCCGCAAAAACGCGGGATCGGCATGGTGTTCCAGAGCTATGCCCTGTTCCCCAACATGAGCGTGGAGCAAAACGTCGCCTTCGGCCTGCGCATGCAGAAGGTCAACGCCGACGACAGTCAGAAGCGCGTCGCCGAAGTGTTGAAACTGGTGGAACTGAACGACTTCGCCTCGCGTTATCCGCATCAATTGTCCGGCGGCCAATGCCAGCGCGTGGCCCTCGCCCGCTCGTTGGTGACCCGCCCGCGCCTGTTGCTGCTCGACGAACCGTTGTCGGCCCTGGACGCGCGGATTCGCAAGCTCCTGCGCGAACAGATCCGTCAGATCCAGCGCGAGCTGGGCTTGACCACGATTTTCGTCACACACGATCAGGAAGAAGCCCTGACCATGTCTGACCGGATTTTCCTCATGAATCAGGGAAAAATCGTACAAAGCGGCGACGCCGAAACCCTCTACACCGCCCCGGTGGATGTGTTCGCCGCCGGGTTTATCGGCAACTACAACCTGCTGGATGCCGACAGCGCTTCGAAGCTGTTGCAGCGACCGATCAGCAAGCGCATCGCCATCCGCCCGGAAGCCATCGAACTGAGCCTCAATGGCGAACTGGACGCACAGGTGCGTAGCCACAGCCTGCTGGGCAACGTGATTCGCTACCGGATCGAAGCCCGGGGCGTAGAATTGGTGGTGGACGTTCTGAACCGCTCGGCGGCCGACCTGCATCCCGACGGCCAACGTCTGGCGCTTTCCATCGATCCGACGGCCCTGTGTGAGGTAGCCTGATGACTTTGCTGACGCTGAAGAGAGAACTGCACTGATGGCCCTGGCAATTTTTGATCTGGACGAAACCCTGATCCACGGCGACTGCGCCTCACTGTGGAGCGAGCAAATGGTCCGCCTCGGTTGGGTCGATGGCGAATCGTTCCTGCGTCGCGACAAGGAACTGATGGATGCCTACGGCCGCGGCCACCTGGCGATGGAGGACTACATGGCCTTCAGCCTGGAACCGTTGATCGGTCGTACGCCCGCAGAGGTCGAGCATCTGGTTGGCCCATGGGTGGAAGACTTCATCGAACCGATCATCTTCAGCGACGCCACCAAAACCATCGCGGCGCATCGCAAGGCCGGTGACCGGATTCTGGTGATTTCGGCCTCGGGCACCCATCTGGTCGGCCCCATCGCCGAACGCCTGGGCATCGACGAGATTCTGGGCATCGAACTGGAAGTCACCCACGGCGTTTACAGCGGCCATACCGTCGGCACCCTGACCTACCGCGAAGGCAAGATCACCCGCTTGCTGGAGTGGCTGGATGCAGAGGAGGAAAACCTCGAAGGCGCGAGCTTCTATTCCGACTCACGCAACGATCTGCCGTTGTTGCTGAAAGTGGATTACCCCCACGTGGTCAACCCGGATCCGGTGTTGCGCGAGCAGGCTGAAAAAGCCGGGTGGCCGATTCATCTCTGGAAGTAACCCGGATCCCTTGTAGGAGCGAGCCTGCTCGCGATAGCGGTGGATCAGGCGACGTTAATGTTGACCGACCTTCCGCCATCGCGAGCAGGCTCGCTCCTACAGATTCAGGGTTGTCAGGTCAAGCGCTCGTCAATCACCAACACCACCTTCCCCGCCACGATATTGCTCGCCAGCTCGGCGAACGCCGCCTCGGCATCCTTGATCGGAAAAGCTTTGGCCAATTGCGGGCTCAAGCGCCCCTCGGCAAACAACGGCCACACATGCAGGCGTAGATCGCTGAACAGATCAGCCTTGAACTGCTCATCACGGCTGCGCAGGGTCGAGCCCAGCAACTGCACACGCTTGGCCAGCACCTGGGCCAGATCCAGCTTGGCCTCGCGCCCGCCCATCAGACCGATCAACACCCAACGGCCATCCTGCGCGAGCAGCTTGAGGTTCAAGTCCGCGTAATTGCCGCCCACCGGGTCGAGAATCACGTCGAACGGCCCCAGATCCCGCAGGCTCTCCAGATCGCCATTGCGCACCACGCCGCCCTGGGCGCCCAGCGCTTCGCAGTACGCCAGTCGCTCGGCGGAGCCGACGCTGACCCAGCACGGGTTACCGAAGGCCTTGCACAGCTGAATAGCCGCTGAACCAATTCCACTTGCTCCGGCGTGCAGCAGAACTTTCTGACCCGGCTTGAGAGCAGCAAGTTGAAACAAATTCAGCCAGACCGTTGCATAGACTTCCGGCAGCGCTGCCGCTTCCGCCAGAGACATTTCGTCGGGAACCGGCAGCACGTGCCGTCCGTCGACAACCACCTCTTCGGCCATGCCGCCCCCGGCCAGCAAGGCGCAAACCCGATCGCCAATCTGCCAGGAGGAACCGGCGCCCACCTCGCTGATCACGCCCGAGCACTCTAGACCAAGCACTTGGCTGGCCCCTGGCGGCGGCGGATAAAGGCCGGCTTTCTGTAATAAATCGGCGCGATTGAGACCTGCTGCCGCCACTCGAATACGAACTTGTCCTACATCGCACGTAGGACTCGGCTCTTCAACCCACACCACTCGACCGTCAACGCCTTGCAATGCTTTCACAGTGCCTCCATAGTGAGTCTGGACTGAGCCCGAAGCTATAGCGTCGGGCTTTTTGCATTATGCGACCGGTTCCCAAAGATCCGGCGACTTCAAAGACGGCCTAATATGCGTTATCAATTGTCCCCGCGTCGAATCAGCATGAAGCATCTGTTCCCCAGCACTGCCCTCGCCTTATTCATCGGTATCGGCTTGCTGCCGATGTCGGGCAATACATTCGCAGCCAATAGCTGGGACAATCTTCAACCCGATCGTGACGAAGTGATCGCCAGTCTGAACGTCGTGGAGTTACTCAAACGCCACCACTACAGCAAGCCGCCACTCGATGACGCGCGCTCGGTGATCATCTACGACAGCTACCTCAAGCTGCTGGATCCGTCGCGTAGCTACTTCATGGCCAGCGACATTGCCGAATTCGACAAGTGGAAGACGCAGTTCGACGACTTCCTCAAGAGTGGCGACCTGAACGCCGGGTTCACCATCTACAAGCGCTACCTGGACCGCGTGAAGGCGCGTCTGGACTTCGCCCTTGCCGAGCTGGGCAAAGGCGTCGACAAGATTGACTTCACCACCAAGGAAACCTTGCTGATCGACCGCAAGGACGCTCCTTGGCTCAAATCCACCGCAGAACTCGATGACCTGTGGCGCAAACGCGTCAAGGATGAAGTGCTGCGGATGAAGATCGCCGGCAAAGAGCCCAAGCAGATCCAGGAAACCCTGACCAAGCGCTACAAGAACCAGTTGGCACGCCTGGACCAGACCCGCGCGGAAGACATCTTCCAGGCGTACATCAATACCTTCGCCATGTCCTACGACCCGCACACCAACTATCTGTCGCCGGATAATGCGGAGAACTTCGACATCAACATGAGCCTGTCCCTCGAGGGCATCGGTGCCGTGTTGCAGAGCGATAACGACCAGGTGAAAGTCGTACGCCTGGTGCCGGCAGGTCCGGCGGACAAGACCAAGCAGGTTGCACCGGCCGACAAGATCATCGGCGTTGCCCAGGGCAACAAGGAAATGGTCGACGTGGTGGGCTGGCGCCTGGACGAAGTGGTCAAGCTGATTCGTGGTCCGAAGGGCACCATTGTGCGCCTGGAAGTCATCCCGGCCAGCAATGCGCCGAACGACCAGACCACCAAGATCGTGCCGATCACCCGTGAAGCGGTGAAGCTCGAAGACCAGGCCGTGAAGAAATCGGTACTGAACCTGAAGCAGGACGGCAAGGACTACAAGCTCGGCATTATCGAAATCCCGGCGTTCTATCTGGACTTCAAGGCCTTCCGTGCCGGCGACCCGGATTACAAGAGCACCACCCGCGACGTCAAGAAACTGCTGACCGAGTTGCAGAAAGAGAAAGTCGACGGCGTGGTCATCGACCTGCGTAACAACGGCGGCGGTTCCTTGCAAGAGGCCACCGAGCTGACCAGCCTGTTCATCGACAAAGGCCCGACCGTGCTCGTGCGTAACGCCGATGGCCGCGTCGATGTCCTGGAAGATGAAAACCCGGGCGCATTCTACAAAGGCCCGATGGCGTTGCTGGTCAACCGCCTGTCCGCCTCGGCATCGGAGATTTTTGCCGGCGCCATGCAGGACTACCACCGCGCACTGATCATCGGCGGCCAGACCTTCGGCAAAGGCACCGTGCAGACCATTCAGCCGCTCAACCATGGCGAACTGAAACTGACCCTGGCCAAGTTCTACCGGGTTTCCGGGCAGAGCACCCAGCATCAGGGCGTCTTGCCGGACATCGATTACCCGTCGATCATCGACACCAAGGAAATCGGTGAAAGCGCCCTGCCAGAAGCCATGCCATGGGACACCATCAAGGCCGCCATCAAGCCTGCGCTGGATCCGTTCAAACCGTACATTTCGCAGCTCAAGTCCGAGCATGACGTGCGGACGGCCAAGGATGCAGAGTTCGTGTTCATCCGGGACAAGCTGGCCCTGGCGCAGAAACTGATGTTGGAAAAAACCGTCAGCCTCAATGAAGCCGAGCGTCGTGCCCAACATGCCGACATTGAAGCCAAACAGCTGGCCATGGAAAACATCCGTCGCAAGGCCAAGGGCGAAGAACCACTCAAAGAGCTGAAGAAAGAAGACGAGGACGTCATTGCGGCCGAAGATGACAAAACCAAACCGGAAGACGACGCCTACCTGAGCGAAACCGGGCGGATTCTGCTGGACTACCTGAAACTCAACACGGCAGTGGCCAAGCACTGAGTTTTTACAAACAGCTGATGGCAATTTAATGCTAACGCCCCCGGAGCGTCATCAAACAGTCATCGTTCTGTCGTGAAATAGAGGACCGGGCGTGCTCTTTACCAAGGGCACGCCCGGTCCTTTTTTTATCGCCAGAGATTGCCATGACCACAACCGAACAGCTGAGTGCATTGAGCTCGATCCTGACTCAAAGCGGTTTGCACAGCCTGTTCCAGCCGATCATCAGCCTTTCTGAACGACGCATTCTCGGCTACGAAGCCCTCAGTCGCGGTCCGTCCAACAGCCCTCTGCACTCCCCCGTCGCCCTGTTCGCCGTCGCCCGCCAGGCCGGACGTCTGAGCGAGCTGGAAATTGCCTGCCGCGAGAGTGCTTGCCGACGCTTCAATGAACAGCAATTGCCTGGCCTGCTGTTCCTTAACGTATCCCCGGAATCCCTGCTTGAAGCGGCCCACCAACCGGGGCGCACCCTGCAACTGCTGCAAGACTTCGGCATCCCTCCGAGCCAGGTGGTCATCGAGTTGACCGAACAAACGCCAACGGATGATTTCCAGCTGCTGCAAACCGCCCTGCATCACTATCGGGCGATGGGGTTTTCGATTGCGCTGGATGATCTGGGGGCGGGCTATTCGAGTTTGCGGTTGTGGTCTGAACTGCGGCCGGACTACGTGAAAATTGACCGACACTTCATTGATGGCATTCATCAGGATGCGCTCAAGCGTGAATTCGTCGGTTCGATCCTGCAAATCGCCAAGGCTTCGCGGGCGCAAGTCATCGCCGAAGGTATCGAACTACCGGAAGAGCTCACGGTGCTGACCGAAATGGGCGTGGACCTGGTGCAGGGCTACCTGCTCTGCCGCCCCCAGGAACACCCACCGCGGGATGCCCGGGCAATGATGCCCCGACAGGACAGCATCGCCGTTGTACTGAGCGAAGACGGCAGCGACCTCAGCGCCCTGCTCAACGAGCAACCCGCGGTGAACCGTGACACCCCCACCGCCACGGTGCTCGAAACCTTTCGCCGCCAGGCCAACCTGAACTCGCTGGCGGTCCTGGATGAACAGGGTCAGCCCTGCGGCATTGTTCATCGTCATTCGCTCTCCGACGTCCTGCTCAAGCCCTTTGCTACCGACCTGTTCGCCCGCAAGCCGATCAGCCGCTTGATGAGCGATGACTTCCTCGCCGTCGAACTGAGCCAGTCGCTGCAACAAGTCAGCCGCCTGATCACCAGCCGTGCCCGCCAGCGCATCGAAGAAGATTTCATCATCACGCTCAATGGCGGCTATCTCGGGCTTGGCCGGGTGATTGACGTGCTCAAGTTGATTACGGAACTGAAGATCCAGCAGGCCCGCTACGCCAACCCGCTGACCTTGCTGCCGGGCAACGTGCCGATCCGGCAATGCCTGACACGACTGCTGCAACAGCAACGGGAATCGGTGATCTGCTACGTGGACATCGACAGTTTCAAGCCTTTCAACGACATCTACGGCTACGGCCGCGGCGACGAAGTCCTGCTGTGCCTGGCGCAATGCCTGAACGACCGCGTCGACCCGGCCCGCGACTTTGTCGGCCACATCGGTGGTGATGACTTCCTGCTGGTGCTCGGCCCGGAAGACTGGCGCAAACGTTTGAACCAGCTGCTCGACGACTTCCAGAGCCAGTGCCGGCGTTTCTACCGCAGCGAGCACCTGGAAGCCGGCTGCTTCGTCGCTCCGAATCGCCAGGGCGTGCGTCAGGAGTTTGCGCTGTTGTCACTGTCGATCGGGGTGGTGCATTTGCACCCACAGGCCTGCGGACAACTCGATGCGAGCCAGCTGGCCGAGATGGCATCACAGGCCAAGCACCATGCGAAGAATGTGCAAGGGTATAGCGTGCATGTGATTGATAGCCTGGTGGTGCCGGAGCCCGAAAGGGTTTGGCTGACAGGGCAGCGCTGATTGATCTGACGCCCCCCTGTAGGAGCTGGCTTGCCAGCGAAGACGCCAGATCAAACAACCTGAATCTCGATTTGATCCCCACCTATATCCTTCAAGAAGACCCCGCCCACAACCACCGCCCGATCACATCGATCACATCACAGCCATCACCGGGCAGCCTGGGGTTATAGGTCCGACTCGCGAGACGCCAGCTCTTGCAACTTGATCTGTGCCAATGGATGCCCGGCCTTGGCGGCGATCCCCCAGAACCGCACTGCTTCAACCGGGTCCGGAGCCTTGCTCGCCGTCCCGGCCAGACTGATCACACCCACTTGATACGCCGCCTTGCCATCGCCCGCCAACGCCGCCAGGCGCAACAAACGCACGCCCTCCTCACGAGCACCGAGGCCGACGCCGCGAAACGTCAGGATGTGCCCATAGAAGCTCTGGGCGCCGACATCGCCCAGGTTGGCCATGCGTGCGAACTGGCCTTCGAGCCAGCGCCAGCCACGTGGCTGACGGACAAACCACGACCAGTGAAACAACTGGCGCGCGAGCCAGTATCCGGCTCGCGCCTTGAGTCGCAAAAACACTCAGGCCTCGGCCGATTCCGGGTATTCGTACTCGAACACCCGCACCACTTCCGAAGCATGCCAGGACGCGGCGGCGACACCGTCCGACGGCCCGGAAAAACGCCCGAGACGCTCGACACATTCAAAGAATCCGGTGCGCGGCAAGCGGCTGGCCCCCTGACTGATCACCAGTGAACTGCGCAATGGCTGCTCCGCCCTGGCGTCCAGGGCCGCCAGATGCTCAAGGGCCGCTGTCAGGGTTTGCATGGCCGGGGTCGGCAACTGCAAACGTTCCAGTAATGCCCGATAAGTCAGGAGATGGCGCTGACGACGCGCCTGATCCAGTTCGCCCAGCAATCCGTCCCAATGTTGACGACTGATGCGTACGCTCACGATTCATCCCTCCACCCCGGCACCGTCAATTCCCAGGCCAGGCTGCGACGAATCGCGGCGTCGGGCAGACGCTCGCCACTTTCGATCATGGCCAGGTAAGACGGGCTGATGCCTACCGTGCGGGCCAGCGCCTCGATGGCGATGCCCTTTCCTTCGCGCAAACTGCGTAGTTGATCCAGACCCGGAAGAATCGCGTCTGGTGTTGCCGCCTGAAGCTTCGTGGCTTCAGGCGACGCTTGCTCCTTGATGCCTGCTGCTTTCAGTAACGCCTGATACTGAGCCCATGGCAGAACCGCATATTCGGGCTCGCCTTCGCGTGTAATTATCTGAATATCCATGACTACCCCGTAGGACAACAACACTTAGCGAGTCGGCACTTTTCCCTAGAAGTGTAATCCTAACAGCGGCCAAGGTCGCGGGGGGCATCAATCTGTGAACAGGTCAAAATCGACTCAGTGTTTTTTCGGGCCTTGAAGTTGCAGTTGCTCGGGGGTATCAGGCAGGCGCTCAACCACCGCGAGCTTCTCCGGCACCTGCCGTTTGCGCCAGGCGCGGAAGGCATTGAGTTCGTCGTCGAGCACTTTCATAAGCCACGCCAATACCGCGATGTCATCGAGCATGCCGAACACCGGAATGAAATCCGGGATCGCATCCACCGGGCTGAGGAAGTACATCAGGCCCGCGACGACCGAAACCAGCGCCTTGGGGCTGATGGCGCGATACTCACCACGCCAGTAGGCCAGGCAGAGTGCCTGCAACAGCTTCAAATCATCTTTGAGTTTGCCCAGTCGGTTGCCTTGGCTCGCTCCCTTGCTGGCGACTGCGAACAACAGGGCCGGCAATCGGCCACGTGCCAGCAGGCGTCCGGCCAGCGGCAGGAAACGAGCGAAATTCCAGGGTGCTTTCATGATTCCTCCCGTTGAAATGTTATCCACACAAATTGTGGATAACCTTGTGAACAGAGCTGCTTTTCATCGCTGTAAGCCCCGTTTTACAAGGCCTGCGTTCAGATCGGGCGTTTTTTACCCATCAAAAAAAACCTATAATTTCATTGACTTGGCGGACTTGTGCATCTAACGCCAACGCCTACTATGCCTGAGACTCCGGCCTGGAGCGTCTGTTCGTTTTGTTTACCCGTGCCAAACGCCAGATGCAACAACGCCCCGCATGAGCGAGGCGTTGTTATCGAAGCAGGCGCCGATTACTTGGCTGCGTCGTCTTCTTTTGCCGGATCCTTGATGGCCAGCAGTTCCAGGTCGAATACCAGCACCGAGTTGGCCGGAATCGCCGGGCTCGGGCTTTGAGCGCCGTATGCCAGGTCAGCAGGGATGTACAGTTTGTACTTCTCGCCAACGTGCATCAGTTGCAGGCCTTCGACCCAACCCGGGATCACACCGCTGACCGGCAGATCGATCGGGCTGCCGCGCTCGACGGAACTGTCGAATACGGTGCCGTTGGTCAGCTTGCCGGTGTAGTGAACGGTCACTACGTCAGTCGGCTTTGGCTGAGGGCCATCGGCTTTCTGCACGACTTCGTACTGCAAGCCCGAAGCGGTGGTGGTCACGCCGGCTTTCTTGGCGTTTTCTTCGAGGAATTTCTTGCCGGCAGCGGCCGACTCTTCGCTCATCTTGGCCATGCGTTCTTCGGCACGCTTTTGCAGTGCGGCGAACGCCTCAACCAGTTCTTCATCCTTGAGCTTCTGCTCTTTCTTGCCGACGGCGTCTTCGATGCCCTGGGCTACAGCTTTGGAATCCAGGTCATCCATGCCTTCCTGAGCCAGGCTCTTGCCCATGTTCAGGCCAATGCCGTAGGAAGCTTTTTGCGCCGGAGTTTTCAGCTCTACGCTGGTCTGCGAATCACAACCCGCGAGTACCAGGCCAACCAGGGCCACCGCCGCCGCCAACCGATGCTGTTTCATGCTATTTCCTTGTTCATGCGCCTAAAGGGCAATCGAGTAAAGCCGCGAGCTTATCAGGCCGCCACGACCAATGGCTACCGGCATGAGAACCGGAAACGCTTGATAAGTTCAGGTGTTTAAACGCATTTCACCATTCGGCCGATGAAGCTTCTTTCATCTTGTTCCGACGCAGACTGATTCCTGAACCTGCAACATATGGCGTAATGGCCTCTTGCCGCACCTTGGGTACTCGGGCATAACGGCATGATCATTCGACAAGGACGTTTATCTTGCACCTCTTCTTTCGCTTACTGGTTCTCATCGCAGTACTTCTCGGGCTGGTCTTGGCCGTGGTTCTTTACTACGTCGCCAACCCGAAATTGCCGGCCTGGTCACCTCCACGACAGGTGCATTACCTGGAGCAATGGAGCGCCGCCGATCGAGAGACTTATTACTTCACACCCCAGGGCACTCAGGTCAAAGGCTTGCGCTATGACTGGTTCACCGCCCTTGAACTGCCCTTCTCGCAGCAACGCTTCGCCGCCCCCGAGTACCTCGCCCGCTTCGGTTTCCTGGTGGACCCCGGCCAGAAACCGACTCCGAATAACCCCGGCAACCTCCCGGCAGGCTTTACCCGGCACCAGAATACGGGGAGCCCGGATGTGTTTCTGGATGTCACCTGCGCGGCCTGCCACACCGGTGAACTGCGCTTCAAGGGTCAAGCCGTGCGTATCGACGGCGGCTCGGCGCAGCACGTCCTGCCGTCCAGTGTTCCTACACTCAAAGGGGGCAGTTTCGGACAAGCACTGGTAGCCAGCCTGGCCTCGACTTACTACAACCCTTGGAAGTTCGAACGTTTCGCACGCAACGTGCTGGGCCAGGACTACGACGCCCGCCACCAACAGTTGCGCAAAGAATTCAAGTCCTCACTCGATACGTTCCTCAAGGTGGCCTGGAACGACACCCATCGCGGGCTCTATCCGACCGAGGAAGGCCCGGGGCGCACAGACGCCTTCGGGCGCATTGCCAACGCCAGCTTCGGTGATGCGATCTCCCCCGACAACTACCGTGTGGCCAATGCCCCGGTCGATTATCCGCAGTTGTGGGATATGTGGACGTTCGAATGGGTGCAGTGGAACGGCTCGGCGAAACAACCGATGGCGCGCAACATCGGCGAAGCGTTGGGTGTCGGCGCCACGCTGAACTTCTTCGACAAGAACGACCAGCCACTGATGGGCGACGCCCGCTATCCCTCCAGTGTCCGTGTGCGCGACCTGCACCTGATCGAACAGACCCTGCAACGACTCAAGCCTCCTGCCTGGCCGGAAGATCTGTTGGGCGCGGTCGACAAACCTCTGGCAGCAAGGGGGCGCGCCTTGTTCGCCGAAAACTGCGCGGGTTGTCATGTACCGCACACCACCCAGGGCGACGGGCGATACGTTCAGCACCTGAAAATGATCCCGGTGGATTACATTGGCACAGACCCCGGCGCAGCCAACAACATCGCCGACCACCGCTTCGACCTGACTGCGCTGCAATGGAATCAGGCGGAGCTGGAAAAACTTGATGTGGAGCCAAAACCCACCGAACCAATGGACCTGAGCAAAATGTCCGTGGCCAAGGGGTTGGCCTATGTCACCGCCTATGTCCAGGACCGAGCGTATCAAGACGCCAATGTCACCCCTGCCGAGCGTGCTGAAATGGACGGTTTCGGCCTGCCGATCGGCGTGCGCGAATTGCGTTCCTACAAGGCCAGGCCATTGGCGGGGGTATGGGCGACAGCACCGTTTCTGCACAACGGTTCGGTACCGAGCATTTATCAATTGCTGTCGCCTCAGGATGAGCGTGTGACCACGTTCTACAAAGGCTCTTTCGAATACGACCCACAGCATCTGGGATATCGCACCGAAGCCTTCAACAACGCTTTTCTGTTCGACACGCAAATCACCGGCAACCACAACAGCGGTCATGAATTCCGTGCCGGCAATCTCGGCAATGGCGTGATCGGCCGCGGGCTGCAGCCGCAGGAACGCCGGGCACTGCTGGAATACCTGAAAGTGTTGGGCGGCCCGCTGGAAGCGCAATTGCCATGACCACAGTCTCAGCCAAAAGGACTTTCTCATGCTGACAACACTCTGGCTGCGCCTGGGCGCCTTCCTCGGCAAGCTGTCGCTGTGGTTGCTGGGTCTCGGCGTGCTTGGCTGGGCCCTGGCCAGCGCCTGGTTTGCCTGGCAGCATCGCGGGCCGGTCTCGGCGCAGGAGTTGATTGCGGACAACGAAGCCGCGATGACCCAGGACATCATCCAGACCGCCGTGCGCATCGTCGATCAGCACCGCGAAAGCACCCGCTACCTGCGGGACGCCCATGCCAAGGCCCACGGCTGTGTGAAGGCCGAAGTCCAGGTGCTGCCGGAACTGCCAAGCGAGCTGCGCCAGGGCGTATTCAGCGAGCCGGGCAAAACCTGGCAAGCGACGATGCGCCTGTCCAACGGCAATGCCTACCCGCAGTTCGACAGCATCCGCGACGCCCGGGGCATGGCGATCAAACTGTTCGATGTTCCAGGCAAACAACTGTTGAGCGAACAGCAGGGGCGAGGCGAACAGGACTTTGTGATGTTCAGCCACCCGAACTTCTTTGTGAGCAATGTCGCCGAATACCGTCAGAACGTCGCCGCTCAAGCCGACGGTGAAAAGATGATGGCTTTCTTCCCCGGCCGGGATCCACGTGCCTGGCAGGTTCGCCATCTGTTCATTGCCCTGGCGACACTGGCCCCTGCCCCGCCAAGCCCAACCCGGACGACATACTTTTCGGTTTCGCCCTACAAATTCGGTGAAGCCAATGCGAAGTTCCGGGTCGCACCCGATCCAGACAGTTGCCCGGCCTACAGCCTGCCGGAACAAAATCGCAAGCTGCCGAACTTTCTGCGCAATGCGCTGAACCAACAGCTGTCGACCGACCGAGTGCCGGCGTGTTTCGCCTTGCAAATCCAGCGACAGGACGCCAACAAGTACATGCCGATCGAAGACACCAGCATTGAGTGGCGCGAAAGCGATGCGCCCTTCGAGACCGTGGCGCGAATCAAGGTTCCGGCGCAGGACTTCGATACACCGGCGCTGAACCTGCAATGCGACAACCAGTCGTTCAATCCCTGGTTTGGCGTCGAGGCGCACCGCCCCATCGGCGGGATCAACCGCCTGCGCAAGGCCGTGTATGAAGCGGTCAGCGACTACCGGCACAGGCGCAATGCCGGACTGTAGGAGCGAGCTTGCTCGCGAAGAAACCATGGGCGCCGCGGGGTATCTGAATTTACGCGTTATCGTTCACGACCTTCGCGAGCCAGCTCGCTCCTACAGAGAGCGAGGAAAGCCAAATCCAGGACAGCAAAAAGCCCGCACAAGGCGGGCTTTCTGTGGCGATCTGGCGTTCAGTGTTCCAGATTACCGAATATGGCGCAGCGGACGGGACTCGAACCCGCGACCCCCGGCGTGACAGGCCGGTATTCTAACCGACTGAACTACCGCTGCGCGTAGCGTTGAAAGTGGTGGGTGATGACGGGATCGAACCGCCGACATTCTGCTTGTAAGGCAGACGCTCTCCCAGCTGAGCTAATCACCCTTTACCTTCGTTGCGGGGCACATTATGCCACAGGTTTTTATAAAGTGTTGATTTATTTGAAGTTTTTTTCAAAAAATCTAAAAACCGGTGAAACGACGCAACCCACAGGAACAACAGTCAAACTTGAGGCAGAAAAAAGCCCGCCTAAGCGGGCTTTTCCGTGGTGACCTGGCGTTCAGTGTTCCAGGTTACCGAATATGGCGCAGCGGACGGGACTCGAACCCGCGACCCCCGGCGTGACAGGCCGGTATTCTAACCGACTGAACTACCGCTGCGCGTAACACTGAAAACGAATGGTGGGTGATGACGGGATCGAACCGCCGACATTCTGCTTGTAAGGCAGACGCTCTCCCAGCTGAGCTAATCACCCTTCGCTTCGGTGTGGCGCGCATTCTACGGAGCGACCCAACCTCTGGCAAGCACTTTTTAAAATAATTTTCCGAGGCCTTCCAAAGGCTTAGAGAAAGGTTGGCCTATGGCACGGCGAAGACAATAATGCCCCCCTTTGTATAAAGGAGAGACTCGCCCCATGTGGTTCAAAAACCTGCTTATCTATCGCCTGACCCAAGATCTGCCTGTTGATGCCGAGGCGTTGGAAACTGCACTGGCCACCAAACAGGCGCGCCCATGTGCAAGCCAGGAGTTGACCACCTACGGTTTCGTCGCGCCATTCGGCAAAGGCGAAGATGCGCCGCTGGTGCATGTCAGCGGTGACTTCCTGCTGGTGTCCGCGCGCAAGGAAGAACGTATTTTGCCGGGCAGCGTCGTGCGTGACGCGGTCAAGGAAAAGGTCGAAGAGATCGAAGCCGAGCAAATGCGCAAGGTCTATAAGAAGGAGCGCGATCAGATCAAGGATGAAATCATCCAGGCCTTCCTGCCCCGCGCCTTTATCCGCCGCTCGTCGACCTTCGCCGCCATCGCGCCGAAACAGGGCCTGATCCTGGTCAACTCGGCCAGCCCGAAACGCGCCGAAGACTTGCTGTCGACCTTGCGCGAAGTGATCGGCACCCTGCCGGTGCGTCCACTGACCGTGAAGATGTCCCCGACCGCAACCATGACCGAGTGGGTCACCACGCAGAAAGCCGCGGACGATTTCTTTGTACTGGACGAGTGCGAACTGCGCGACACCCACGAAGACGGCGGCATTGTGCGTTGCAAGCGTCAGGACCTGACCAGCGAAGAAATCCAGCTGCACTTGAGCACCGGCAAAGTGGTCACCCAACTGTCCCTGGCCTGGCAGGACAAACTGTCGTTCGTCCTCGACGACAAAATGGTGGTCAAGCGCCTCAAGTTCGAAGACCTGCTGCAAGACCAGGCGGAACAGGACGGAGGCGACGAAGCCCTGGGCCAACTGGATGCCAGCTTCACCCTGATGATGCTGACCTTCGGCGACTTCCTGCCGGCGCTGGTTGAAGCGCTGGGTGGCGAAGAGACTCCGCAGGGGATCTAAACCCTGGCGATGTCCAAATTGTAGGAGCGAGCCTGCTCGCGATAGCGGGATGTCAGTCAGCATCATTGTTGAATGTCAGTCCGCAATCGCGAGCAGGCTCGCTCCTACATTGGTTTTGTGGTGCTACTTAATAACAAGGATCAGGCCATGCGCGCACTGGCTGCATTGAGTCGTTTTGTCGGCAACACCTTCGCTTACTGGGTATTGATTTTCGCTGTCATGGCGTTTCTGCAGCCGGCATGGTTCCTCGGCCTCAAGGGCGCCATCGTACCCTTGCTGGGGCTGGTGATGTTCGGCATGGGCCTGACCCTCAAACTCGAAGACTTCGCCGAAGTCGCACGCCATCCATGGCGCGTGGCCCTGGGCGTGGTCGCGCATTTCGTGATCATGCCTGGCGTGGCGTGGTTGCTCTGCCAGGCATTCCACTTGCCACCGGAAATCGCTGTCGGCGTGATTCTGGTCGGCTGCTGCCCAAGCGGCACCTCGTCGAACGTGATGACCTGGCTGGCCCGTGGCGACCTGGCGCTGTCGGTAGCCATCGCCGCCGTCACCACCCTCCTCGCCCCGCTGCTGACCCCAGCCCTGATCTGGCTGCTGGCCTCGGCCTGGTTGCCGGTGTCGTTCATGGAGTTGTTCTGGTCGATCCTGCAAGTGGTGCTGTTGCCGATCGTGCTGGGCGTGGTTGCCCAACGGGTACTCGGCGACAAGGTTCGGCATGCGGTGGACGTGTTGCCGCTGGTGTCGGTGCTCAGCATCGTGCTCATCGTCACGGCAGTGGTGGCCGCCAGCCAGGCGAAGATTGCCGAGTCCGGCTTGCTGATCATGGCCGTGGTCATGCTGCACAACAGCTTTGGTTACCTGCTGGGTTACTTCACCGGGCGCCTGTTCAAGCTGCCTCTGGCCCAGCGCAAGTCCCTGGCCCTGGAAGTCGGCATGCAGAACTCCGGGTTGGGTGCCGCGTTGGCGAGTGCACACTTCTCGCCGCTGGCGGCAGTGCCAAGTGCATTGTTCAGTGTCTGGCACAACATTTCCGGGGCATTGCTTTCCACCTATTTCCGTCGCATGAGCGAGAAACAGGATCGGGAAATGGCTGCACAGCAGGCGACTGACTGATTCAAAAACTTGATCCCCGGGTTAATGCTGGGCACTCTATTGCCCATCGCGAGGACGACCTCGCGGCTCGATCGAGTCATTAATCAGGGGACGACCCCGTCAGACGATGGAGGTCTTCATGTCCTGGATCATTCTGTTTTTCGCCGGCCTGTTCGAAGTGGGCTGGGCCGTCGGCCTCAAGTACACCGACGGTTTCACCCGCCCGCTCCCCACTGTGTTGACCGTCGCTGCCATGGCTATCAGCCTTGGCTTGCTCGGCCTTGCCATGAAGGAATTGCCGCTGGGTACGGCCTATGCGATCTGGACCGGTGTCGGCGCCGTGGGCACGGTGATCGCCGGGATCATCCTGTTTGGCGAGTCCATGGCGCTGGTGCGGTTGGCGAGTGTGGCGTTGATCATTAGCGGATTGGTTGGGCTCAAGGTCAGCGCTTAGGCCTCTGCCGCCATCGCGAGCAAGTCGAATCGTCGCACCGTCGCTCCCACAGTTGATTGCATTCCAATGTGGGAGCGAGCTTGCTCGCGATGAGGCCTGTTCAAACAACCATTATCTAACAGCCCCGCGCAACTCCCCCACCATCGCCTGCAACTTCGCCGGCTCCGCCACTTCAACCGCCACCGCCGGCCCTGCCACCAACGTCACCCGCGACCACAGGCGATGAAACAGTCCCTTACCCGGATCGCGGCTGAAGAAACTCCCCCACAACCCCTGCAAGGCCAATGGAATCACCGGCACCGGTGTTTCTTCGAGAATCCGCGTCAAGCCGCCCTTGAACTCATTCATTTCGCCATCGGCGGTCAATTTACCCTCGGGGAAGATGCACACCAGCTCACCGTCCTTCAGATACCGGGCAATGCGCGTGAAGGCCTTTTCGTAGATCTGGATGTCTTCATGACGCCCCGCGATAGGAATCGTCCCTGCGGTACGGAAGATGAAGTTCAGCACCGGCAGGTTGTAGATCTTGTAATACATCACGAAGCGAATCGGCCGACGTACCGCGCCGCCAATCAGCAAGGCGTCGACGAATGACACGTGATTGCACACCAGCAACGCCGCGCCTTCATCGGGGATCAGATCCAGATTGCGATGCTCGACGCGGTACATGGAATGGCTGAGCAGCCAGATCATGAAACGCATGGTGAACTCGGGGACGATCTTGAAGATGTAGGCGTTGACGCCGATGTTCAGCAACGACACAACCAGGAACAGCTGCGGGATCGACAGTTTGGCCACGCTCAGCAAGACGATCGAGACAATCGCCGACACCACCATGAACAACGCATTGAGGATGTTGTTGGCGGCAATCACCCGCGCCCGTTCGTTTTCCGCCGTACGTGACTGGATCAGTGCGTACAGCGGCACGATGTAGAAACCACCGAAAACGCCCAGGCCGAGGATGTCGAGCAGTACCAGCCAGGCGTGACCGAAACCGAGGATTTCGATCCAGCCATGGCCGGCGGCGCTGTCCGGTATTGCGCCGGAATGCCACCACAACAGCAGGCCGAAAACGGTCAGGCCGAACGATCCGAACGGCACCAGCCCAATTTCGACTTTACGCCCGGACAATTTCTCACACAGCATCGACCCCAACGCGATGCCGACCGAGAACACCGTCAGAATCAGCGTCACCACGGTTTCGTCGCCGTGCATCCACTCCTTGGCATAGGCCGGGATCTGCGTCAGATAAATCGCCCCGACAAACCAGAACCACGAGTTGCCGACAATCGAGCGTGATACCGCCGGCGTTTGCCCAAGGCCTAGTTTCAACGTGGCCCAGGACTGGCTGAAAATGTTCCAGTTCAGGCGCATTTGTGGCGTGGCGGCCGCTGCCCGGGGAATGCTGCGACTGGCCAGGTAGCCGAGCACGGCAGTGCCGATGATCGCCATGGACACCACAGGCGCGTAATGCGCCGAAGACATCATGATCCCGGCGCCAATGGTGCCGGCGAGGATCGCCAGGAAGGTGCCCATTTCCACCAGGCCATTGCCGCCTACCAGCTCGTCTTCATGCAGGGCTTGCGGCAGGATCGAATATTTCACCGGCCCGAACAGCGCCGAGTGGGTGCCCATGGCGAACAGCGCCACCAGCATCAACGACAGGTGATCGAACATGAAGCCGACGGCGCCGACCGCCATGATGGCGATTTCCCCAAGCTTGATCAGGCGGATCAACGCGTCCTTGGCGAACTTTTCCCCGAATTGCCCGGCCAGGGCCGAGAACAGGAAAAACGGCAGGATAAATAGCAGCGCACACAGGTTGACCCAGATCGAGCGGTCACCTTCGATGGTCAACTTGTACAAGATTGCGAGGATCAACGACTGCTTGAACACGTTGTCGTTGAACGCCCCGAGGGACTGGGTGATGAAGAACGGCAGGAAGCGCCGGGTGCGCAGCAAGGTGAACTGTGAGGGGTGACTCATCTTCCATGTGTCCCTGATGTTAGGTAGCGAGTGGCCTGGATTCTTATTGGATTATCACAAGTCGATCCAGGCCACACCTTACCTAACTTTTGCCGGTTATTTCTTCAATCCGGCAATACACGGCGAGACAAACAGCTCGCCACGCCAGGCGCCCAGCACCGTGCGCTTGCCGACGATCAGCCACATCACCGCCAGCAACGCCACCAGCACACAGCCGAACACACTGAAGAACGTCAGGTTCAAGGTACTGGCCAGCTTCAACGTCGCCAGAGAATAGACGCCCAACGGGAAGGTGAAGCCCCACCAGCCAAGATTGAATGGAATGCCGGCACGCAGGTAGCGCACAGTGATCAGCAACGCCATCAGCATCCACCACAGGCCGAAGCCCCACAAGGTGATGCCGGCCACCAGACCCAGTCCTGCAGCGATCTCACCGACTCCCGGCATACCGTTGGCGGCGAAAATCAGCGGCGCATCGCCGCCCAGTACCAGCATACCCAGCGCACCAGTGCCGATCGGGCCAAGGGCCAGCCAGCTCGAGGCGGCCATGTTTTCGTGGGGCAGTTTATGCAGGGCCATGCGCAGCAACAGAATGGTCAGGATGCTGAAGGCCACCGGCAGGGAAAAGGCCCAGAGTACATAGCTGGTCACCAGCACCACCAGTTGCGAGTGGGCGTCGGCCAGGTGCGGCGCCAGCAAACCACCGCTGGCGGCGGCGACTTCTGCCGCGACCACCGGCAACAGCCAGACGGCGGTCATCTGGTCGATGCTGTGCTCCTGACGGGTGAACATCATGTAGGGAATCAGCACACCGCAGGCCAGCGACATGGCCACATCCAGCCACCACAGCACCTCGGCGACGTGAATCACACCTTCACCCCAGCGCGGCAGGCCGAACACCAGGAAGCCATTGATGATGGTCGCCAGGCCCATGGGGATGGTGCCGAAAAACATCGAAACCGTTGAGTGGCCGAAAATCCGTCGCGCCTCGTCGAAAAACAGCACCCAACGCGCCGTGTATACCGCCGTAAACAGCAGAAACAGGGCGATGTTGAACAGCCAGAGAGCTTCGGCAAAGTTGTGCAAGGCGGGCATGGCGACCGGCAATTGCGCCAGTGCCAACGCCAGCACGCCGGTGCCCATGGTGGCCGCGAACCAGTTAGGGGTGAACTGGCGGATCACCTCGCGGGGATGCTGCAAGTGACTGAACGGTTTGATTCCGGGCTTGATGCTATTGGCGCATGTCATGGCGAACTCCTGTCCTCTTGTGAGGTAGAGCCCATGTTAGATCCGAATCGAATATCGATATAACGGGTAATATCTCTATATCTTATCGATATCACTTATATAGCGTCAGACACTCCCTTCCGATTCGATCACCAATATCCGGGCAGGTCCTACCGGATGCGCCACATGTTCAGTGCCTACCGAGGCATAAAAAATGTCACCGACCTCCAGCAAAGCTTCCCGCTCTAAACCCTCTTCGCGATAACGCATCCGCACTTGCCCATCGAGCACCACGAACACTTCCTCGCCATCGTTGACATGCCACTTGTAGGGTTGATCGGTCCAGTGCAGCCGCGTGGTGATGCCGTTCATATTGGCGATATCCAGCGCGGCCCAGGCACGCTCGCCGGTAAACGATTTGCTGCGGATGATCTTCATGGTCCGATCCTTCGAGTGAGCTGAGTGGGTGCCAAGGCTAACTCAATTTTACCGGTTGGCCTCGCAAACCCTGGCCGAACGCGACCGCAGTAAACCCGCCATTGCAATGAAGGCCAGCACCATCAGCACCGCACCATAACCATCGGTGGTTGCCACCAGACCAAAGGTCCGCGCCAGGTTCCCGGCCAGCAGCGCCGGCAGGCAGAACGCCAGATAACTCAGCACGTAATACGCCGACATCAACCCGGCGCGCTCATGGGGCAAGGCCAGCGGCACCAGACTGCGCACCGCCCCGAGGAAACCGGCGCCGAAGCCACAACCGGCGACCAGCGTGCCGAGGAAAAACAGCGGCAAACTGGCACTGTGCACGCCCAGTAGAATCAGGGCGACTCCCGCCGGCAACGAACTGGCGCCCAGTTGCAGTGCCTTGGTCGCCGCCTGATTGCGCAAGGTGTAAATCATCAGGGCACCGGTCACCGTCAATGCGGCGACGGTCGCCCCGCCAATCAGGTTCGACGTTGAACCCGTCGCCGTGCGCACCAATGAAGGTGCCAGCGACGCGTAAAAACCGCCGAGCGCCCAAGTCGCCGTGTTGAGCGGCAACACCCGCCATAACGTCGCGCGCGCCTGGACCGGCACATGCAGGGTGGGCCGCAATGATGCCCAAGCCCCGGACTGGCGCGTGACGCTCTCCGGCAAACGCCAGACAAATACGGCCTGCATCGCGAACAGAGCAAGTAGCAGCCAATAGGTCAGGTGCAACGGCGCCGGCGCAAACTCGGCCAGCAAACCGCAGCCCATTCCACCCAGAGCCATGCCGAGCAAGGGTGCGACGCTATTGACCAGCGGGCCTTGTTGGCGATCGGTGTCCAGCAAGGTTGCACTCAACACGGCAGTCGCCATGCCGGTGGCAAACCCTTGCAGCACACGGGCACTGATCAGCCACGCAACGCTGTCGGCGTAGATAAACAGCAACATCGCCAGGATGTTCAGCAGCACCGCCGTAAAAATCACCGGTTTGCGCCCCAGGTAATCCGACAGCGAGCCGACCGTCAGCAACGCTGCCAACAGGCTGAGGGCGTAGACGCCGAAAATCAGGGTCAAGGTCGCTGCCGAAAACTGCATCTGCTCCTGATACAGGTGATACAGCGGCGTCGGCGCGGTGGAAGCCGCCAGAAAACTGAGTAAGGTTATTGCCAGAAACCACAGGCTGGCACGATTTGAAGGAGAATCGGGCATGGACACACTCCGCAAAAGCTAATTTTTTGCTTTTGCGGAGTGTGCTACTGGATCCCTCTTAAAGCAAATTCTTTGTGTTAAGGTCCGATACATGGCTTTCAGGACCGGATGCCAGCCGCAAGACCCGGTGCAATACAGGAAACACAAGATGACAGCTCCCACTTTACGCCCCGGCGGCCGTAGCGCCCGGGTACAAGAGTCGATTCATTCGGCCGTGCGCCAACTCCTTGAGGAGCAGGACCGCGCCAGCGTGACGGTGCCACAAATTGCGGCGCGCGCGGGTGTCACCCCGTCCACCATCTATCGACGCTGGGGCGATGTGTCGGCGCTGCTGGCCGACGTCGCCCTCGCCCGCATGCAGCCCGACAACGAGCCGGCCAATACCGGCAGCCTTCACGGCGACGTGCGCGCCTGGGCCGAGCAGTACCTGGACGAGATGAGCTCCGAACCCGGCCGCAACATGCTGTGCGACGTGCAGGCAGCGTTGAAGCCGAGTTATTGCGCGACAATCATTGGCGGGCAACTGCAGACGATTCTGGATCGCTATCCGGATCAGCCCAAGCCCAGTGTCGATCGGCTGATCAATCTGATCGCCGCGCCGACGGTGTTTCGCATTCTGTTTTCCGAGGCGCCGCTTGAGGTTGAAGAGTTGCATCGGTTGATCGAGATCGCATTCAGTCAGTGAGGCCCCCATCGCGAGCAAGCTCGCTCCCACAAGGGTCGGCGAACACAGGGCAAATGTGGGAGCGAGCTTGGTCCGGGCGGCGTTCCGACGATGGGGCCAGTCCAGACACTGAAAAGTCACCTGCGACACCCCGCCACGCCACGACCTTGGTCGACACTGACTAACGCTGGCGGTCGTGCGAGACTGTCTGTCCGGGCGCAAGTCCCGGATGTCTTTTGTCTGGAGCCCCCATGTCGCTGTCCACCGGGCTGATCGCCGCCGTCGCCCTGGCCTATATGGCCATCATGTTCGCCATCGCCTTCTATGGCGACCGTCGCAGCGCGCCCTTGCCGCCGCGAGTGCGTGCCTGGGTGTACAGTCTGTCGCTGGCGGTCTATTGCACCAGCTGGACTTTCTTTGGCTCCGTGGGCCAGGCCGCCGAACAACTCTGGTCGTTCCTGCCGATCTACCTGGGGCCGATCCTGTTGCTGGTCGGGGCGCCGTGGGTCCTGCAAAAAATGGTGATGATCAGCAAGCAGGAGAACATCACCTCGATCGCCGACTTCATCGCCGCGCGCTATGGCAAATCCCAGTCGCTGGCGGTGGTAGTGGCGCTGATTTGCATGGTCGGTGTGCTGCCCTACATCGCGCTGCAGCTCAAAGGCATCGTGCTCGGCGTGAACCTGCTGATCGGTGCCGGCGCCGACGCCATGGGCACCCGTGCCCAGGACACCGCGCTGATCGTGTCGCTCGTGCTGGCGCTGTTCACCATCGTCTTCGGTACCCGCAACCTCGACGCCACGGAGCACCACCGCGGCATGGTGCTGGCCATTGCCTTCGAGTCATTGGTGAAATTATTCGCGTTTCTCGCCGTCGGCGCCTTCGTGACCTACGGCCTGTACGACGGTTTCGACGACCTGTTCGACCAGGCCATGCTTGCGCCGCGGCTGGAACAGTACTGGAAGGAAACCATCAACTGGCCGTCGATGGTGGTGCAGACCGGTGTGGCGATGATGGCGATCATTTGCCTGCCGCGGCAGTTTCACGTGACCGTTGTCGAGAACATCGAGCCCCAGGATCTGCGCCTGGCCAAGTGGGTATTCCCGGCCTACCTCGCCCTCGCGGCATTGTTTGTCGTGCCGATCGCACTGGCCGGCCAGATGCTGCTGCCCAGCTCGGTGTTGCCAGACTCGTTCGTCATCAGCCTGCCCCTGGCCCAGGCGCACCCGGCGCTGGCCCTGTTGGCATTTATCGGTGGCGCATCGGCGGCCACCGGCATGGTGATCGTGGCCAGCGTGGCGCTGTCGACCATGGTGTCCAACGACATGCTGTTGCCGTGGCTGCTGCGGCGCAACAACGCCGAGCGCCCGTTCGAAGTGTTCCGCCAGTGGATGCTGTCGGTGCGACGTGTCAGCATCGTGGTCATTCTGCTGCTGGCCTACGTCAGTTATCGCCTGCTGGGCTCGACCGCCAGCCTGGCGACCATCGGCCAGATCGCCTTCGCCGCCGTGACCCAACTGGCCCCCGCCATGCTCGGTGCGCTGTACTGGAAACAGGCCAACCGCCGCGGCGTTTTCGCCGGCCTCGCCGCAGGCACCTTCCTTTGGTTCTACACCTTGATCCTGCCGATTGCCGCCCTCAGCCTCGGCCTGTCCTTGAGCACCTTCCCGGGCCTGGCCTGGTTGCACAGCAATCCACTGAACCTGCCGATCACTCCGTTGACCCAAGGCGTGGTGCTGTCGCTGGCAGGCAACTTCACACTGTTCGCCTGGGTCTCGGTGTTGTCCCGTACCCGGGTTTCCGAGCATTGGCAGGCGGGCCGCTTCATCGGCCAGGAAATCAGTGCCCGCCCCAGCGCACGCTCGATGCTGGCGGTGCAGATCGACGACTTGCTGCAATTGGCGGCGCGCTTCGTCGGCGAAGAACGCGCCCGGCAAAGCTTCATCCGTTTTGCCTATCGCCAGGGCAAAGGTTTCAACCCGAACCAGAACGCCGACAGTGAATGGATCGCCCACACCGAACGCTTGCTGGCCGGTGTGCTCGGAGCCTCCTCGACCCGCGCGGTGGTAAAGGCGGCCATTGAAGGCCGGGAGATGCAACTGGAGGACGTCGTGCGCATCGCCGACGAAGCCTCGGAGGTGCTGCAATTCAACCGTGCCTTGCTGCAAGGCGCCATCGAAAACATCACCCAGGGCATCAGCGTGGTCGACCAGTCGCTGAAACTGGTGGCCTGGAACCGTCGCTATCTGGATTTGTTCAACTACCCGGATGGCCTGATCAGAGTCGGCCGGCCGATTGCCGACATCATCCGTCACAATGCCGAGCGTGGATTGTGCGGACCCGGCGAGGCCGAAGTGCATGTCGCCCGTCGCCTGCACTGGATGCGTCAGGGCCGCGCACATACTTCCGAACGACTGTTCCCCAACGGCCGGGTGATCGAGCTGATCGGCAACCCGATGCCGGGCGGCGGCTTCGTCATGAGCTTCACCGACATCACCGCGTTCCGCGAAGCCGAGCAGGCGCTGACCGAAGCCAACGAAGGCCTGGAGCAACGGGTCACCGAACGCACCCACGAATTGTCGCAGCTCAACGTTGCCCTGACCGAAGCCAAAGGCACCGCCGAGGCGGCCAACCAGTCGAAGACCCGTTTCCTCGCGGCTGTCAGCCATGACCTGATGCAGCCGCTGAATGCGGCGCGGCTGTTCTCCGCCGCCCTCTCCCATCAGGAAGATGGTTTGTCGGGCGAGGCGCAGAAACTGGTCGAGCACCTGGACAGCTCACTGCGCTCGGCCGAGGACTTGATCAGCGACCTGCTGGACATTTCCCGCCTGGAGAACGGCAAGATCAATCCGAATCGCCAGCCATTCGCACTCAACGAACTGTTCGATACCCTTGGTACCGAGTTCAAGGCGCTGGCGCGCGAACAAAAACTGGAGTTCCGCGTTCGCGGCAGTGCGCTGCGGGTCGACAGCGACATCAAATTGCTGCGACGGATTTTGCAGAACTTCCTGACCAACGCTTTCCGCTACGGCAAAGGGCCGGTGTTGTTGGGGGTTCGTCGGCACAAGGAAGGATTGAGCCTGGAAGTCTGGGACCGTGGACCGGGCATTCCGGAAGACAAACAGCAGGTGATTTTCGAAGAGTTCAAGCGCCTCGACAGCCACCAGACACGGGCCGAAAAAGGTCTCGGCCTGGGGCTGGCGATTGCCGACGGGCTATGTCGCGTGCTCGGTCATACCTTGCGCGTACGCTCCTGGCCGGGACGCGGTAGCGTGTTCAGCGTCAGCGTGCCGCTGGCCCGGGCGCAAACCGCAGCGCCGGTCAAAGTCGCCGAGCTCAATGGCAAATTGCTCAATGGGGCGCAGGTGCTGTGCATCGACAACGAGGACAGCATCCTGATCGGCATGAACAGTCTGCTCAGCCGCTGGGGTTGCCAGGTCTGGACCGCACGCAATCGCGAGGAATGTGCCGCATTGCTTGGCGAAGGCATGCGCCCGCAATTGGCGTTGGTGGATTACCACCTCGATCATGGCGAGACCGGAACCGATTTGATGGCCTGGTTGCGCACGCAAATGGGCGAGCCGGTTCCCGGGGTGGTGATCAGCGCCGATGGCCGGCCGGAGACGGTCGACCAGGTGCATGCCGCGGGGCTGGATTACCTGGCAAAACCGGTGAAACCGGCGGCGTTGCGGGCGTTGTTGAGTCGGTATTTGCCGCTGTAACGAGGCAAGCTAACACTTTGCCCCCTCGCCACAATAATCAGCAGTCGCCCGGGGCTACTCCGGCAACTCGACCAACCCATCGACATCCGTCATCGCCCGCTCCAGCAAGTCCGCCGGCAGGCTCTTGCTGGCCCGTGCGCCCAGCAGCTTGAGTTGTTCACTGCGACTGACCAGGTTGCCACGCCCTTCTGTCAGCTTGTTGCGCGCCGAACTGTAGGCCTTGTCCAGTTGCTGCAGGCGATTGCCGACCTCGTCCAGATCCTGAATGAACAGTACGAACTTGTCATACAGCCACCCGGCCCGCTCGGCGATCTCCCGGGCATTCTGGCTCTGGCGCTCCTGTTTCCACAGGCTGTCGATGACACGCAGGGTCGCCAGCAACGTGGTGGGGCTGACGATCACGATGTTGCGGTCGAATGCCTCCTGAAACAGCGTCGGCTCAGCCTGCAACGCGGCAGAAAACGCCGCCTCGATCGGTACGAAGAGCAATACGAAATCCAGGCTGTGCAAGCCATCGAGACGCTTGTAATCCTTGCCGGCCAAGCCTTTGACGTGATTGCGCAACGACAGCACGTGCTGCTTGATGGCGATCTGGCCGATGGCCTCGTCCTCAGCCGCCACGTATTGCTGATAGGCCGTCAGGCTGACCTTGGAGTCGACCACCACCTGCTTGTCGCCCGGCAGATAAATGATCACGTCCGGCTGAAAGCGCTCGCCGTCCGGTCCCTTGAGATTGACCTGCGTCTGGTACTCGCGGCCCTTCTCCAGTCCCGCATGCTCGAGCACGCGCTCAAGAATCAGTTCACCCCAATTGCCCTGGGTCTTTTGCCCTTTCAAGGCGCGGGTCAGGTTGGTGGCTTCATCGCTCAGGCGCAAATTCAGCTGTTGCAGTCGCTCCAGCTCCTTGGCCAGGGAGAACCGCTCACGAGCCTCATTCTGATAGCTTTCCTCGACACGTTTTTCGAAGGACTGGATGCGCTCTTTCAACGGATCAAGCAACTGCCCCAGGCGCTGCTGACTGGTTTCGGCAAAACGCTGCTCGCGCTCATCGAAAATTTTCCCCGCCAGCTCGGCAAACTGCGCGCGCAACTCGTCCCGCGAACCTTGCAGGTCGTTGAGGCGTTGCTGATGACTGTCCTGTTGCTCGCGCAATTCGGCGTTGAGCGAAGCGGCCTGGGCATCCAGACGGCGCAATTCGGCTTCCTTGCCGGCACGCTCGATATTCCACGCATGGGCGGCGTCCCGGGCGTCGTCGCGCTCGATCTGCAGCAGTTCGACTTCACGACGCAGCGCCGCCAGATCCGCCTGTTTGGCGGCGTTGGCCTGGGTCAGGTCAGCGATTTCGTCGCGGCTGGATTCGAGCTGTGCGTTCAATCCGTCCTGCGCCAGTTGCGCCATGGCCAGGCGCTCTTGCAGCAGTGCAACGTCTGCCTGCGTGGTGCTGGCCCGACGCTGAAGTTGCCAGGCCAATACCAGCAACGGTAACGCAGCCGCTGCCAGACCCAGCAATACGCTGGTCAAATCCATTGCCATAGCCACTCCTGCCAATCGGATAAAACCTGAAGGTTAACCAAGGCGTCTGGTCTTGGACAGCTCAGTCTTCGATCAGCCCCAGTTCCTGTTGAGCGCGGCGATCGCCTGCCCGGGCGGCCTGACGCAGCAGGTCCTGACCGATCCGGCGGTCCCGGGCATTCCCGCATTCCCGGCACATCAATTGGCCAAGACGGCTTTGTGCAGCCACCACGCCTTCACGGGCCGGCTGCTTGAGCAGCCGTCCGGCGATGTGTTTGACGTTACGGTTTTCGCCCAGATGCGGACTGTCCAACAGCCACTCCGCCACGCGCATGGAAAAGCGCTTGGTAGGGGCAATAGTGGGTTGTGTGGAGGAAGAGGAAACAGACGCTGAGCGAAACTTCATAAAGCACTGTGGGGCAGATCGGAAGGCGCGCAACTTTACTCTCTTTTTCTTACAGGTAAAGCTGAAAATATCCCGGCACACCCGTCCTAGAGCAAGCGCTCGGGACAATCCACAGAAGCTGTGGATAACTCAGTGGACAACCGCGCCTGAACCCGCTCAAAGCCCTGTGGAATGGGGCTCGCAGTCAAACTGACGATTTTTTCACCAGTTAAAAAAAGCGATGTTTTTCATTGACTTAAATTTTGGTTACAGGCAGCCATTGCGCTTGAACATGGGATGACAGCGGGGTGACAGACCGCGCAACTAATGTGCACAAGTCCCTTTGCGACGGTTATATCCATGCACTTTTTCGGAGCGTTTTTTGGTCATGCCTGGGGATAAGCCTTGGCAAACCCGGCGTTTAGACAGCTGCGTTGCTACTAACCTCGACAACCGATGGTCGGATATTGTTCTGCTACGGGGCATATCAATCGCAGGCAGCGCAGCTTCATACGCTTGGCTACAGGGCAAAACAGCCCGATCGGGCACCTGCCGGGAAATTTTTTTGCTAACACACTTCCCTTGGCCAGTTCAATCCGTTAGTATCCGCGGCGTTAGTACCAAGCTGAAAGTCAATTCTGGTCGAACAAATCCCCCGGTCAGCCTTCCCAAAGGAAGCCTCCACCGAGCAAGCGGGATCGACCACCTCGATGGTTTCCAGGTAAATCTTGCGCCGACACAACCTTTGAATCGAAAGCAAAGGGTGTTGCTCCGCCTGCTTACTCTGCTCGAACCAACCTGCAAATTGATCAGGATCTTCACCCCGGGCCCAGAACCTTTGCCCTTGATGTGTTGCCTGCCCTCCTAAGTACCTACCTGCCAGCCCAAGCGCGCCAATTTGTCAGCGCTTCAAACTGGCTGCTTTGTTCCAGTCGGGTTCTTCGTTCGACCAATGGTGGTCGTCGTCACTGGAACGTTTTAACTTTGCACGGCTCTTATCCGTGTCGCTTGTAGGAACACCAATTATGTCCACTCAAATCCACACTCAGGATGCCATTCGCACCCTAACCAACGCTTTTGCACCAATGAACTGCCTGATCATGGCCGCTCGCAAAGGCTGCTTCAGCTTCACCCTGGTCAACGAACACGGCATCGCCCGTCACAGCGAACGCCTGTACCCCGATCAATACTCCAGCGCCGAGCCGCTGCAGGCCGTGATCGAGCGTACCCGTCAGGCACTGGTTGCCTGAAACGCCAGAAAGGCTGAAAACCCGAAAGCCCTGCCCGAAAAGCAGGGCTTTTTATTGCCCAATGTTTCCCTTTCCTCGCACCATGACTAAGCACGATCCGATATAACGGTTATAACTGCTCGCTGGAAATATTTTAAAAACAGGCCTTTACAGCGCGAATATGACACTACACTTCAACTCAAGCGGCTTGACCCGCTTGCGGCGAGCCTGAGTCGATTCACAGCTGCCAAGGCCCCTTTCAGGTATCGCCGTCCAATTCAGGTTTCGAGGGTTTTATGGGTATCGCCGCCAGCGAACTGTGCCGTTATGTGATTCGTCCGACATTGATCTACCTCGGACGCCATAGCGCTACTGCCGAATCCTTGCTGCTGGGCATTGCCGCCAGCCAGTCCGCCCTTGGTTCCGCCCTGCATGACCGCCGTGGGCACGGCCTGTACCGCATTGCCGAGCCCCGCCACCAGGCCCTTTGGGACCATTACCTGGCCCTTGATCCGGAGCGTGCAAGCCTGGTCCGTGGCCTGGCCAGCCAGCATGCGTTTCTGAGTGGCCCGCACCTCGAATTGACCGTCAACCTGCGTTACGCCACAGCCATCGCCTGGCTGCTGGTGGAAGAACAGAATCCCCCCCTCCCCGCCCCTGATGATTTGTTGGGTATGGCCAGAATCTGGCGCCAGACCTTTCAGCCCCAGGGACGTCTGCGTGATTTCACCAGCGCCTGGCAAACCTGTGTTTCACCCCTGAATCAGGTCGCCTGCTGACACACTTGGATCCAAAGATCGCGAAACATGCCGCGATTTTGGTCGGATTGTCCTACAAAACCGCTCTAAATCAAGCGATACAGCCTATGGCGCCGGGACGAAAATGTTGGTAGTTTTCGCCCCGGTGATCATCAGGAATTCTAATAATGAAAAAAGTAATGCTCAAAACCACCATTAGCCTCGCCGTTGCCATCGCATCCACCCAGATCTTCGCGAGTGGCTTTGCCCTCAACGAACAGAGCATCAGTGGAATGGGGACTGGTTTTGCGGGACGCTCTTCATCTGCCGATGATGCAAGCACTGTTTTTGGCAACCCTGCCGGCATGTCGCGAATCAAGCGCCAGGAAGTCACTGGCGGGATCGCAGCTATCGATGCCTCGTCTGATATCAAAGACGCCCAAGGCGCCCACCCGGGTACCAACAAAGGCGACATGGTGCCATTCACAGCCGTTCCGATGGGCTATTACGTCAAGCCGATTGATGATCACTGGGCATTCGGCCTCGGTGTCTACGCACCTTTTGGTCTGATTACCGACTATGAAAATGGCTTCCAGGGTGCCGGTTTCGGCAGCAAGAGTGAAGTCAAGGTTGTCACCTTCCAGCCTACCGTCAGCTACGCCTTTAACGACAAAGTATCGATTGGTTTCGGCCCGACCATCAACCGCATTGGCGGCACTCTGGAGTCGGATGTACCTCTTTTTGGCGATACCCACGTCAAAATCAAAGGGGATGATGTCGCTCTTGGCTACAACTTCGGGGTCCTGGTACAAGCAACAGACACCACTCGTGTCGGCCTGACCTATCACTCGAAAGTGAAATACAAGATTGAAGGTCATACCGATATCAGCGCAGGCGCAAATTCACCTTCCGCCTTCCTGAAAAGCAATCGATACGATGCTTCGCTGAAAATCGAAACACCTGAATCTGTCGACTTCTCCGTGACACAACAGCTGACGGATGCGTGGACCCTTTATGCAGGTTCCACCTGGACTCGCTGGAGCCGTTTGAAAGACATCACCGTCAACAACGACGGCGTAACGGCGGCACAAGGCGGTGCATTGTCTCCGGCCCTGTTCGGCACCATTACGGAAGAGCAGAACTGGCACAATACCTGGGCCTACGCCATCGGTACCTCCTACCAGCTGAATAAGCAGTGGGTATTGCGCACCGGCCTGAGCTTTGACCAGTCGCCTACCAACAATACCGACCGATCCCCACGTATTCCTACAGGTGACCGCACAATCTTCAGCCTTGGCGCCGGCTACAACGTCACCGATGATCTGACCATCGACGTCGCCTACTCCTACCTGAAGGAAGAAGCTGTCAAGGTGGATCGCTCCAACCTGGTAGACAGTTACAGCGCCAAGTACGAAAACAGCGCCAACGGTTTCGGTGTCGGTGCGACCTACCGCTTCTGATGATTCCCGGCGAGCCTGAACCGCTCGCCATCGGAATCAAAAAAGCCCCGCTCTCCTCATGGAAGCGGGGCTTTTCATTTGTAGGAACAACCGGTCGACGCTCGAATGCTCGCGAAAACCTCAAGGCGTCTCGTACATCCTGAAAGCACGCGTCATCGTTCGCGTCC
Organism: Pseudomonas sp. P4_C1; assembly: GCF_056402155.1. NCBI lineage: Bacteria > Pseudomonadati > Pseudomonadota > Gammaproteobacteria > Pseudomonadales > Pseudomonadaceae > Pseudomonas > Pseudomonas sp. P4_C1. The sequence goes on along the minus strand of NZ_JBFUHY010000011.1, from coordinate 44,947 downwards.
ATCGCGAGCAGGCTCGCTCCTACATCAGGGGGTCGACACGAGCGGTGGCGAAGCCAGGGCTTTTTCCACCGCAGCGATGAATTCGGGATCATCCGGCTTGGTCAGGCTGGAGAAGTTGGCGATCACCTTGCCCTGGCGATCCACCACATACTTGTAGAAATTCCACTTCGGCGCGCTGGATTGACTGGCGAGGACTTTGAACAAGTGCGTCGCCTCTTCGCCGCGAACCTTTTGCGGCTCGGTCATGGTGAAGGTCACGCCATAATTGACGTAGCAGACCTTGGCGGTCTCGGCACCGTCCTTCGACTCCTGCTTGAAGTCATTGGACGGAACGCCAATCACCTCCAGCCCTTGACCCTTGAAGCGCTGGTTCAGCGCCTCAAGGCCTTTGAACTGCGGAGCAAAGCCACAGAAGCTTGCGGTATTGACCACCACCAACGGCTTACCAGCGAAGCGCTGGCACAAATCGATGGATTCCTTGGCACGCAGCTTGGGCAACGAGCCTTGCAAAAGATCCGGGCAGTCCGCCGCGTGAGCCAACCCGGTAAACGCGACCAGTAATGCGGGAACTGCCAGCCAGCGCATCAGCATGTCGGGAAATCCTTGAGCAATCGTCAGGGTTAGACGTTACTCGCCCCGCCATCGCGCTAGCAAGTCCCCATGCCCAACTGCAAAAGCGCCAGCCCGCCCTGATGCCAGCCCCACCACGACAACGCCAGCAATAAGGCGCATACGGCGGCTACAGCGATCCGCGGCCAGAGACTGTTCATATCGCACTCATTTGTGTTTGCAGGCGCGCCACCGGCCGTTCACGCACCGGCCAGTTCAGGGCGGCGGCCAACAGGCTCAGGAGAATCGCGACCTGCCAGATCAAGTCATAGCTGCCGGTACGGTCGTACACCACGCCACCCAGCCAGCCGCCCAGGAACGAACCGAGCTGGTGAAACAGGAAAACAATCCCACCGAGCATGGACAGGTTTCGCACGCCAAACAAGGTCGCCACCGTACCGTTGGTCAACGGCACCGTCGACAGCCACAAAAAGCCCATGGCCATGCCGAACAAATAGGCCGTGGTGGTGGTCACCGGCGCCCACAGGAACAACGCAATGACCACCGCCCGCAGCAAATACAAACCGGTGAGCAAACGCGGCTTGGACATGCGCCCGCCAAGCCATCCTGCTGTGTAGGTGCCGAAAATGTTGAACAGGCCGATCAGCGCCAGCACCGTGGTGCCGACCGTCGCCGGAAGATGCTGATCCACCAGATAGGCCGGCAAGTGCACACCGATGAACACCACCTGGAACCCGCACACAAAAAAGCCGAACGCCAGCAGCCAGAATCCGGAGTGGGAGCAGGCTTCGCGCAGTGCTTCGCCAAGGGTCTGTTCGTGGCCCAGGACGGGCAGCGGCTTGTCCTTGAGCATACTCACCAGCGGCACGATCAACGCCACCAGCAAGCCCAGCACCAGCAGCGCCGCGGACCAGCCAAGCCATCCGATCAAACCGAGGGTGCCGGGCAACATCGCGAACTGGCCGAACGAACCGGCCGCACTGGCGATCCCCATGCCCATGCTGCGTTTTTCCGGCGGCACCGCGCGGCCGACTACACCCAGAATCACCGAGAACGACGTACCGGACAGTCCGATGCCGATCAGCAGACCGGCACTCAGGGACAAGGTCACCGCCGAGTCGGAGAGCCCCATGCAAATCAGCCCGGCCGCGTACAGGACGCCTCCGATCAGCACCACTTTCGCCGCGCCGAAGCGGTCGGCCAGCGCGCCGGTGAATGGCTGAGCCAGGCCCCAGATCAGGTTCTGCAGGGCGATGGCGAAGGCAAAGACTTCACGGCCCCAGCCGAACTCGGCACTCATCGGTGCCAGAAACAGCCCGAAGCCATGTCGAACCCCCAGAGACAACGCAAGGATCAGCGCACTCCCCAACAGAACCCAGCCGCATGTACGCCACATCGATGTCATTGTTGTTCTCCGGTAGCGGGTATATACCCGCTTAAGATCGAAAAAACCGGCATCATGCCAGTTCATCCAGCAGCTTCAGTAAGATTTCGCGCTTCTCGGCCCCCAGGCGATCGATCAAACGCTGCTGTGCGGCTTCCCAGGCCGGCAAGGCAGCCTTCAGACGCTCTGCCCCGGCCTCGGTCAACAGGACGATGCGGTTACGCATGTCCTCGCCCTCGACCAGCGTCACCAGGCCGTCACCCTCCAGCACCCGTAAATTGCGCCCCAGGGTGCTGCGATCCAGGCCCATGGCCTCGGCCAGGGTTGAGATACTCGGGTGATCCAGACGCTGCAGGTTGCACAGCAAAGAATACTGCGCAACGTTGATCCCGAAGCCGTCGAGAGCGCCGTCGTAATGCCTGCTGACGCCACGGGCGGCGCGACGCAGGTTGATGCATAAACATTGGGAATCGAGCATGGTGCGTGTATATACCCGCGAGTCGGTTAAATCAAGTGACATGGAGTTTGTTCAGTGATCAGGCGGTGTCCCGAAAATCGCTTTCGCGAGCAGGCTCGCTCCCACAGATATTTTCGGTGTGCCCACTATTGTGTCAACAAAACTGAAACCCTGTGGGAGCGAGCCTGCTCGCGAAGAGGCCGGAACATTCACCACTACGGCGCTCAGGCTAATGCCAATCCAACCAACACCCCTACCTCCAGCAACTCCAGCATTGCACCTGCCGTATCGCCCGTCGTTCCACCCAGCCGCCGCAACATCACCTGGCGCAACGAGACAAACCCCAGCACTGCCAACACCACCGCCAGCGCACCGCTGACGCCTGCGATCAACACACAGGCCAGTGCACTGACCGCCAACACCTGTCTGCCCGCCGAACGCGGAAGATGGTCGGCCAATGCCTGGCCCAGGCCACCGGCACGCACATAGGGCGTAGTCAGGAACAAACCGAGCAATGCGCTGCGACCGATCAACGGCACGATGATCAATGCCAGCGAATGCGGCTGTTCGATCAGCGCCAGCAGCGCGGTGAACTTGAGCAACAACACCAGCACCAGCGTCACCACGGCGATCGGCCCGCTGCGCGGGTCTTTCATGATGGTCAGCGTACGCTCACGGTCGCCAAAACCGCCGAGCCAGGCATCGGCGCTGTCCGCCAGGCCATCGAGATGCAATCCGCCACTGAGCAGCACCCAAACGCTCAGCAACAGCGCCGCGTGCAACAACATCGGCGTGCCCAGTAACAGCCAGTTGACTGCCCACAGAATCGCGCCAAACAGCAATCCCACCAACGGATAAAACAGCAGCGACCGCCCCAGCTCCCGGGGCTCAGGCATGCCGGGCAGGCGTATCGGCAGGCTGCTGAGAAATTGCAGGGCGATCCAGAATGGCAGCATGGTCAGAGCACTTCCTTCAACAGGCCCGCAGGCTCCACTGTCAGCGAAAACAGCGCGCCATGCCCGACCTCAACGTTGAGCAGTTGCTCTCGCGGCAGCCCTCGCGCTTGTGCCAGCAACAGACGCATCACTCCGCCATGGCTGATCAGCAGAATGCGCTCACCGGTACAGGTCGCATGCAAGCGCTCCAGCGCTGCCAGCACCCGTGCCGAAAAGTCTGCAACCGGCTCACCCTGAGGCGGCGTGAACGAATAAGGATCGGCCCAGAACAAACCCAGCGCCTGCGCGTCGGTTTCCATCAACGCCGCCGCGTTCTGCCCTTCCCAAGCGCCGAAATGCAACTCTTGCAGGTCTTTGTCCAGTTGCACCGGCACGCCCAATTGCGCACCGAGCTCCTCGGCAAAGCGTGCACAACGCTTTAACGGCGAACTGACCAGCCGGTCCCACGGGCCTTGTCCGACCACGGCGGCGCGCATCTGCGCCCAGCCCAAATCGGTCAATGCATCATCGATGCTGCCACGCAAGCCGCCGCCGAGTTCAGTTTCACCGTGACGCAACAGATCCACGCGCAAGGTCATGCCGGACGATCTGCCACGGCGGCTTCGGCGAAGGTCGCCATCTGACCGTGCAGGTCGCACGCCAGGCGCAGCAGCGGCACAGCCAATGCCGCGCCACTGCCTTCGCCAAGCCGCAGGCCGAGATCGAGCAACGGCTGCGCGTTCAGGGTTTCCAGCACATGACGATGCCCTGGCTCGGCGCCGCGATGACCGAACAACAGCCACTGACGACACTCTGGATTCAAGCGCACCGCAACCAGCGCCGCGACACTGCAAATGAAACCGTCCACCAGCACCGCGACACCCTCCTGGGCACAGGCGAGATAGGCACCGACCAGCGCGGCGATCTCAAAACCGCCGAGGTTGAACAGGGTCTGCAAGGCGTCGCCACGCTGCGCGCCATGCAATGCCAGGGCGCGCTCGATCACCTGCGCTTTGTGGCTGACACCTTCGGCATTAAGCCCGGTGCCAGGCCCGGTCAGATGCACCACCGGGCAATCGAGCAGCGCGCACGCCAGGGCGCTGGCGGCGGTGGTGTTGCCGATGCCCATTTCGCCACCGATAAACAACTGCGCACCGCTGGCGATGGCCCGCTGCACGCTGTCACGACCGGCTTGCAGGGCGAGTTGCCCTTGGGCCTGGGTCATGGCCGCCCCCTGTACAAAGTTTGCCGTGCCCGGGCCGACGTTCAGGTAACGCACGCCCGGCAGGCTCAGCGACGGCGTTACCGTGCCAAGGTCAACCACCTCGAGGGAAGCGCCCAACTGCCGCGCCAGTACGCTGATCGCCGCACCGCCACTGACAAAGTTGTGCAGCATCTGCCCGGTCACTTCCTGAGGAAACGCCGACACCCCCTCAGCGACCACACCATGGTCGCCGGCAAAAATCGCGATCCATACCTGATCCAGACTCGGCTTGACCCGTCCCTGCAACCCCGCCAGTTGCACCGCCACCAATTCCAGCTGACCGAGGGAGCCGGCCGGTTTGGTCAGTTGCTGCTGCCGCGCCTGCGCCTGTTCGACCGCTTGGGTATCGACCGGCCTGCACGGGTTCAGCCACCAGGATTGAGTCATAACGCAGTTCCTTTCAAAGTCAGGGGCAGGCCGGCGACCGTCAGGACTACACGCTGACAGCGCTCAGCCAGAGCTTGATGCAGCCAACCGGCTTCATCGACATAGCGGCGAGTCAATTCGCCCAGCGGCACGACACCCATTCCGGTCTCGTTGCTGACAAAAATGATTTCACCCGGCAGCGACGCCAGGCAGTCCAGCAAGGCATCGCGCTCGGCGTGCAAGCGCCCGGCATCGTCGAGCATCAGCAGATTGGTCAGCCACAGGGTCAGGCAATCCACCAACAGGCAACCGTCGGCACGGGCGGATTCGCGCAGCACCCGGGCCAGTTCCAGCGGCTCTTCGATCAATGCCCATTCGGCAGGACGACGGGCGCGGTGATGGGCCACCCGCTCGTTCATTTCTCCATCGAGTGGCTGACTGGTGGCGATGTAGGTCACGGCCAGCGCGCTGTCGATGGCGAGTTTTTCAGCCAGGCGACTCTTGCCGGAGCGGGCGCCGCCGAGGATCAGTTGGTGCATGGTTGTTTCCTTGAAATCTTTGGTGAGGCTGCTGCCCTCATCGCGGGCAAGCCCGCTCCCACCGGGGGCTGAGTTGTGATCAAGATTTTGATCACCCCACAATTAACTGTGGGAGCGGGCTTGCCCGCGATGAGGCCATGACAGGCGCCTCAAATCCCGCAGAGCTGTCGCAACAGCCCGGTATCCAGATGCTTCTCCACCAGATCCGCCAGTCGTTCGATATCACGCTCGCGCAGGGCGTGGTAATCCACGTCCTGCACCTCCTGCAAACCCGCCCAGCGCAGCAGCGCACTGCACGCCGCCGGCGATTCGAACAGCCCGTGCAGGTAGGTGCCGAAAATCTGCCCGTCAACACTTTGCGCACCATCACAGCGACCGTCATCCAGTTGCACGGCAGCATTTTCCAGCGCCGGTCCGGTGGTCACGCCGGCATGAATTTCATAGCCCGCCACCGGCGCATCTTCCAGCGCCAGGCGACCACGCACATTACGCAACTGCTTCTCTTGTTCGAGCTGGGTCTGGAACGCCAGCAGCCCCAAACCGGCACTGGATCCCGGTGCACCTTCGAGACCCAGCGGGTCATGCACCTGCTCACCGAGCATCTGCAGGCCGCCACAAATTCCCAGGAGTTTCCCGCCGTAACGCAGATGCCGGGCGATGGCGGTGTCCCAGCCGTTGGCCCGCAGGTACGCGAGGTCGCTGCGCACGCTTTTCGAGCCGGGAAGGATGATCAGATCGGCGGGTGGAATGGCTTGGCCAGGGCCGATGAATTGCAGGTCCACTTGCGGATGCAGGCGCAGCGGATCGAAGTCGGTGTGGTTGCTGATGCGCGGCAGCACCGGCACCACCACCTTCAGCACCTGTTCAGCCTTATCGGCCTGGCGCTGGTCGATGCCGTCCTCGGCCTCCAGGTGCAGGTCCATCACGTACGGCAGCACGCCAATCACCGGTTTGCCGGTGCGCTCTTCGAGCCAGTCGAGACCGGGTTGCAGCAACGCGATATCACCACGAAAACGATTGATGATGAAGCCTTTGACCCGCGCCTGTTCGCTCGGCGACAGCAGTTCGAGGGTGCCTACCAGGTGGGCGAAAACCCCGCCGCGATTGATATCGGCAATCAGCAGCACCGGGCAATCCACCGCTTCGGCGAAGCCCATGTTGGCGATGTCACCTGCCCGCAAATTGATTTCCGCCGGCGAGCCTGCGCCCTCGACAATCACCAGCGGATACGCCGCGCTCAAGCGCTCGTGGGAGGCCAACACCGCTTGCAGGGCGATGGTCTTGTAGTCGTGATAGGCGACGGCGTTCATGGTGGTGACGGCGCGGCCATGGACGATCACTTGGGCACCGGTGTCACTGTTGGGCTTGAGCAGCACCGGATTCATGTCGGTGTGCGGCTCAAGGTTCGCGGCCTGGGCTTGGACCGCCTGGGCGCGGCCAATCTCGCCACCGTCGGCGGTCACCGCACTGTTGAGTGCCATGTTCTGCGGCTTGAACGGCACCACCCTGACGCCCTGGCGCGTGGCCCAACGGCACAGCGCGGTCACCAGCGTGCTTTTACCGGCATCCGATGTGGTGCCCTGCACCATCAGCGTGGTCATTGGTTTTCCTTGGCGAAATCTTCGAATGCCTGCGCCAGTCGCACCCAGGCGGCTTCGTCACCGGGCAAGCCGAATCGCAGGCTGCTGTTGTGCGTGAACAATCGCAGGAGAATGCCGCGCCGGGCCATGAATTCCTGCAGTTCTTCGGCGCGCTCGGTGATCAGCCACTGGAACAGCGCACAACCGCCCTGAGGCTGGAACCCTTGTTGTTCCAGCATCGACGCAAGGCGCTCGCTGGCCTCATCCGCGCGCACCCGTTGCCGCGTCTGCCCTTCGGTATCGCGCAGGCAGGCCTGGCCCACTACCCGGGTTGCCCCGCTCACGGCCCACGGCCCCACTTGTTCAGCCAGCAACTTGAGCAACTTGCGCTCGGCCAGCACAAACCCCAGGCGCACACCGGCCAGGCCGAAAAACTTGCCGAAGGAGCGCAGGACGATCAACCCGACTTGATGGGCAAACGGCGCCAGGCTCAGTTGCGGCGTGTTATCCATGAACGCTTCGTCCACCACCAGCCAGCCACCGCGCTGGGCCAGCCGCGCGTGCCAGTCGAGCAGGCGACTGGGGGTGAGGCTCAGGCCTGTGGGGTTATTCGGGTTGACCACCACCAGCACATCGAAACTGTCGATAAAGAAGTCGACTTCGTGCTCCAGCACTTCACGCACGATGTAGCCGTTACGACGCCACGCTTCAGCGTGCTCGGCATAACACGGCGACAGCACGCCGACCTTGCCTGCCCGACGCAATCGCGGCAGCAGCTGGATTGCCATTTGCGAGCCGGCCACCGGCAATGCCTGCAAGGTGCCGTAGTAATCACAGGCGGCTTGCTCCAGGCCATCGTCCGCTTCCGGCAAACGAGCCCAGGCCCGCAGCGGAATATCCGGCACCGGGAACGGCCAGGGCGCAAGGCCCGTCGACAGGTCCAGCCAGTCGGCTTCCTCTATGCCGTATTCGAGCGCCGCCTTGCGCAATCGCCCACCGTGCTCAAGCATAAAATTCGGCCCCCAGGCAGAGAATCAGCAGCCATAACCATACCCCGCGCTGGACCAATTGCCAGCCTCGGTCAATGGAGTCGGCATCCGCCGGCACACCTTCGCCCAACTGTGGACGCTGATGCAGTTCGCCGTGATAAATCGCCGCTCCGCCCAATTCGACGCCAAGGGCACCCGCCCCTGCCGCCATCACCGGGCCAGCGTTCGGGCTGTCCCAGGTCGGGCCCTGGGTGCGCCAGCATTTCAACGCCAGCCGGGTTTTACCCAGCAGCGCGTAAGTCAGTGCCACCAGGCGCGCAGGAATGTAATTGAGCACGTCGTCGACCTTCGCCGCCGCCCAGCCAAACCGTTCGAAGCGCTCATTGCGATAGCCCCACATCGCATCCAGGGTATTGCTCAGGCGGTAGAGCACCACGCCCGGCGCACCCGCCACGGCAAACCAGAACAACGCCGCGAACACTGCGTCGCTGCCGTTCTCCAGCACCGACTCGGTGGCGGCACGGGCGACTTCGGTTTTATCCAGATCACTGGTTTTACGGCTGACCAGATAACTCACGCGTTTGCGCGCTTCATCAAGATCATCGCCGCGCAATGCCTTGGCCACAGGCGTGACGTGCTCACCGAGGCTGCGCATACCGAGGGCGCAATAGAGCGCGAGAATCTCGACGATCCAGCCGACATAAGGCGCCCAGGAGAATGCCGTGACCAGCAATGTCAGCGGCAACACGGCAATCACCCACGCAGTGACGCCATGACTGCGCCAGCCGCGACCGCCACCATTGAAGCGTTGCTCGATGCGCTCGGCAAAACGGCCGAACGCCACCAGCGGATGCCAGCGTTTGGGTTCGCCCAGCAGCGCATCCAGCGCAACCGCGGCGACACTCAACAACGCCACACTCATTGACTCACTCCCCAATAATTTTCATACAGCAATTCATGTAGCGGACGCGCCTGCGCCCAGCCTTCGAGCACCAGCATCGGTGCCGGATAGAACTCCTTCACCGGCCCCAGGCACAGCACGGCCAGAGGCTTGGCTCCAGGTGGCAACTTCAGCAAATCGGCCAGGGCTTGCGGTTCGAACAGCGACACCCAGCCCATGCCCAGCCCTTCGGCGCGGGACGCCAGCCACAGGTTCTGGATAGCACAGGACAGCGAGGCCATGTCCATTTCCGGCAGCGTGCGGCGGCCGAAGATATGCTGCGCGCGATCGTCCATCAGGGCGGCGACCAGTACCTCGGCGCAATCGTTGATGCCTTCGACCTTGAGCTTCATGAACTCATCGCTGCGCTCACCGAGGGCTTCGGCGGTGCGAATGCGTTCTTCTTCCACCAGGGCCTGGATTTGTCCGCGCAAGGCGCGATTACTGATGCGGATGAAGCGCCAGGGCTGCATCAGGCCGACACTGGGCGCCTGATGTGCCGCCTCGAGCAGGCGTCGCAGCAATTCGGGCTCGACGGTGCCGCCGCTGAAGTGGCGCATGTCGCGGCGTTCGGCGATGGCGCGGTAGACCGCAGCGCGTTCGGCTTCAGAGAATGCGTTGTCGGTCATGGCCTCTTCGCGGGCAAGCCCGCTCCCACAGGGTTTTGGTCAGGCGCAAACAGCGCGGCAATCGCCGAGGGGTTAGACGGAAAATAAAAGTGCACATAAGAAGCAGTCATCCGCCCCTCACGATAGACCGCCTCTGCTCCACGCCCGCCGTTAGGGCTCAAACCCCGGGCAATCGGCGCCAGTTCAGTGGTGGTCAACGAATGGTGATAGGTGTGCCCGCGCAGCGAACCTTCTGGCAGTTCCACCGCCTGCAACGCCAGCGCGGCCAGACGCTTTTGCATCACCGCATCCCCGGCCAGCAAGCCAACCAGTTCAGCGCGAGTGCCCTCGACATCGGTCAGGGAATCTAGCAGATACAGCATGCCGCCACACTCGGCGAGCAAGGGTTTGCCTGCCCGGTGGTGAGCGCGAATCGCATCGAGCATCACGGTGTTTTGCGCCAGCGCGACATGGTGCAGCTCAGGGTAACCGCCCGGCAGGTACAGGCTGTCCGCCTCCGGCAACCCACGGTCGCGGATCGGCGAGAAGAACGCCAACTCGGCGCCCATCGCCCGCAGCAGATCCAGGCTCGCGCCGTAGGTGAACGCGAAGGCTTCATCACGGGCGACGGCAATGCGCACACCGGCCAGCAGCGGTGCGGCTGCGATGACATCAGGGGCGGCGAACTCGACCGCCGGCGGCAGAGCGACCTCGCAACTGCTGGCCAGGGCATCGGCTGCCGCGTCGAGGCGCAGGTCGAGATCGTTCAACTCACTGGCCTGCACCAGCCCCAGGTGCCGACTCGGCAATTCGATCCCGGTTTCCCGGGACAGCGCGCCGTACCAGCGCAGACCTTCAGTCAGGCTGCCTTCGAGCAGTTGCGCATGGCGCAGCGTGCCGACGCGATTGGCCAGCACGCCGGCGAACGGCAAGTCCGGCTGATAACGCGCCAGCCCCAGAGCCAAAGCGCCGAAGGTCTGGGCCATGGCGGTGCCATCGATCACACCCAGCACCGGCACACCGAAATGCCGCGCCAGATCGGCGCTCGACGGCGTACCGTCGAACAGCCCCATAACGCCTTCGATCAGGATCAGGTCTGCTTCAGCGGCGGCTTCCCACAGCAGCCGGCGACTTTCTTGCTCACCAACCATCCACATGTCCAGTTGATACACCGGCGCACCGCTGGCGCGCTCGAGAATCATCGGATCGAGAAAGTCGGGGCCGCACTTGAACACGCGGACCTTGCGCCCCTGATTGCGATGCAATCGGGCCAGCGCCGCGGTGACGGTGGTCTTGCCCTGGCCAGAGGCCGGCGCGGCAATCAGTACCGCCGGACAGTGTCGAGGCTGACTCACAATTCGACGCCTTTCTGCGCTTTGATCCCGGCCTGGAAGGCGTGTTTGATCACGCCCATTTCGGTGACGGTGTCAGCCATCTCGATCATTTCCGGCTTGGCGGCACGCCCGGTGACCACCACGTGTTGCATCGGCGGCCGGGACTGCAAGTCACTGAGCACCTGATCGAGATCGAGGTAGCCATGCTTGAGGGCGATGTTCAGTTCATCCAACACCACCAGACCGATGGACGGATCGCACAGCAGTTGCCGGGACACCGCCCAGGCGGCTTCGGCGGCGGCGATGTCGCGCTGGCGGTCCTGGGTTTCCCAGGTAAAGCCTTCGCCCATCACATGAAAACGCACCTGCTCGGGAAAGCGCCGGAAGAACAACTCTTCGCCCGTGCTGTTACGGCCCTTGATGAACTGCACCACGCCGCATTGCATGCCGTGCCCCATGGCGCGGGCAAGCATGCCGAAGGCCGAACTGCTCTTGCCCTTGCCGTTGCCGGTCAGCACCAGCAGCAGGCCACACTCGTTCGGGGAATTGGCGATGCGCTCGTCGATCACGGCTTTTTTGCGCTGCATGCGCGCCAGATGGCGTTCGTCACGATCGGGGGTATCAGTCATGGGGGAGCTCTCCGTTGAGGCAGGAATAACGGCGGGCAGGCACAAAAATAGAAGGCAACAAGCCTGGCATCGCCCACCGTGACGCCGCTGGATGAATCAGGCCGGTCTCCGGGCTCATGAGTGGCCGCGGGGCCAGACTGCGCGCCTTCCCGCATCGAATCGACACAGTGGCATCAGCACAGTTTTCACTCATTTACCGTTGCGGGGGCAGCGCCGGAATTGCGGGCCTTCGACCAATAGAAGGACTCACTCACCGGCTTCCCTGTTTCACTCTGTCGACCCAAGCCACAGAGCACCTGAAACAAGCCGCGAAGGTTAGAGGGTTGGGGGTGGAGCGTCAATTAAAGCCGGGAGGCGATCGACCGATTGACTGCCATCAATCAATAAACTGACGTCAATCTTGTGCCACACTCCCAGCAGTGATATCAAAGAGCCACAACCTCACAACACAACAACAAGGGTGAGCCCATGCAAGGCATGATCATCAGCAATCCAAAGCTGGAATTCCTGCGCCCGGTGCTTGAGCGCTGGTTCGAATGCATCGACCGTTACAACGCCGTCCGCGGTGATGGCGACACACCGTACTGGCACGACGAAAAAGCCAATCTCGGACTGCTGTCTGCCGCCGCCTGGATGGCCGAGATGGTCACGCTGCAACAGACACCAACCCGCAAACAGACCGACGAAGGCGAGCGCAACAGCCGCGCCGACCTGTTCCTCGCCTCGCCGGAAACCCGCGCCTACATCCAGACCAGCCAGCGCTGGCCACGGGTCAACAGCCTCAACCTGTCCCAGGCCCTGCTCGATATCGCCAGCGATGCGAAGCGCCTGAGCCACGCCAGCGACCTGAAACTCGGCTGCCTGTTCGTCGCCCCGCAAAAAGCCCAGCAAGGCGCAACGCCGGAAGAACTCCAGGACATGGTCGACGACCTGCAAAAGGAACACACCTGCGCGGTCGCCTGGTATTTCCCTTATGCCTACCGCAAGTTGCGCAACGAAGCCGGCAACTATCACCCCGGCATTGCGGTGCTGTTCAAGGAAGCTCGCGGCTGAGGCATTGAACCATCGCACGACAACGCTTCTCTATGATTAGAACAAGGCATTCGTAGGGAAGACCAGCATGCGCACGCCCCCGCTCGCTCTCGTTGTCGCGCTCTGCACAGGGCTCGCCGCTTGTGGCGAGACCTCTCGCCTGCAAGTCTCCGACGGCACCGGCCCGTCCCCCCGACTACCAGAACCCGACAAGACCCTGGTTCCGACCGTGAACATCGCCCCGGCCATCGGTTGGCCGCAGGGCGCAAAACCTGTCGCCGCCACGGGCACTCAAGTGGCCGCTTTTGCCGAAGACCTGGATCACCCCCGCTGGCTTTATGTGCTGCCCAATGGCGATGTGCTGGTGGCGGAAACCAATGCACCACCCAACCCCGAAGACGGCAAAGGCATTCGCGGCTGGGTCGCGAAAAAAGTCATGGAGCGCGCCGGGGCCGGCGTGCCCAGCGCGAACCGCATCACTTTGCTGCGCGACAAGGACCACGATGGCGTCGCGGAAACCCGCACGGTGTTTGTGCAAAATCTCAACTCCCCCTTCGGCATGACGCTGGTCGGCAATGACCTGTATGTGGCCGATACTGATCGCCTTCTGCGCTTTCACTATGAAAGTGGCGAGACGCAGATCCAGTCACCACCGATCAAGGTGATTGACCTGCCGGGCGGCCCGTTGAACCACCACTGGACCAAAAACGTCATCGCCAGCAAGGACGGCAGCAAGCTCTACGTCACCGTAGGCTCCAACAGCAACGTCGCGGAAAACGGCATGGACAAGGAATCAGGTCGCGCAGCGATCTGGGAAGTGGATCGCGCCACCGGCCAGCACCGGATCTTCGCCTCCGGCCTGCGCAACCCCAACGGCATGGCCTGGGAACCGCACAGTGGCGCACTGTGGACCGCGGTCAACGAACGAGATGAAATTGGCAGTGATCTGGTACCGGACTACATCACCTCGGTGAAGGACGGCGCTTTTTATGGCTGGCCGTACAGTTACTACGGCCAGCATGTCGATATTCGCGTCGCGCCACAAAACCCGGACCTGGTGGCCAAGGCCATTGCCCCGGACTACGCCGTCGGCCCGCACACGGCGTCACTGGGCCTGACCTTCGCCGAAAACAGCAAGCTGCCGGCGCCATTCACCCAAGGGGCATTCATCGGTCAGCACGGCTCCTGGAACCGCAAGCCCCACAGTGGTTACAAAGTGATTTTCGTGCCCTTCCGTGCGGGCAAACCTGCAGGAAAACCGGTTGACGTGCTTTCCGGATTCCTCAACGACAAGGAAGAAGCCATGGGCCGCCCGGTGGGCGTGGTGATCGACCGGCAGGGTGACTTGTTGGTGGCCGATGATGTGGGGAACAAGGTGTGGCGGGTATCGGCTGCCAGGTAACACCATCCCGGGTGAACACAGAACCCTGTGGGAGCGAGCTTGTCTCCGGGCGGCGATCCGACGATGAGGCCGGCACATTCAACATCGATGTTGACTGACCTACCGCCATCGCGAGCAAGCTCGCTCCCACAGGATGTCCAGCTCAACGTTTGCGACAGAGTGTTAGCCCATCACCCAACGGCAACAACGACAGATCCACCCGCGCATCATCCTTCAACGCCCGGTTGAGCGCCTGGATCGCCCGGGTGTCCGCGCTCTCGGGGTTGGCCTCAAGCACGCGCCCGCTCCACAAGGTGTTATCGAACACCGCCAGCCCGCCGACCCGCAGCAATCCCAGGGCGTGTTCCAGATAACTCGGGTAGTTGGCCTTGTCGGCATCGATGAACACCAGGTCGTACTGCCCGCCCTGCCCTTGTCGCTCAAGCTCGGCGAGGGTCTCCAGCGCCGGGGCCAGGCGCAGGTCAATCCGTCCGGTGAGCCCCGCTTCCTGCCAGTACCGTCGTGCGATGGCGTTGTAGTCACCGGGGATATCACAGCAAATCAGCGAGCCGTCAGCCGGTAATGCCGACGCCATGCACAGGGCGCTGTAACCGGTGAAAGTGCCGACCTCGAGCAAGCGCCTGGCCCCCGTCAGTTTCACCAGCAAAGCGAGAAACTGCCCCTGCTCCGGCGCCACCTGCCAACGTGCCATCGGCAGCGCCTGGGTCTCATCGCGCAAGCGCTTGAGCAGTGGCGTTTCGCGCAGGGAGACATCGAGCAGGTATTGGTACAGGGCGTCGTCGAGATTAAGCGTGCGAGCAGTCATGATCAGCAGCTCCGGACATTACGGGTTGCGCGCCAGATGTTCAGGCTGCAGAACACGCTTGGCGCTCAGATACGCTTTTTGCCAATAGGCCTTGGACAGACTGTCGAGCTTCACGGTGCCGCCGGTGGCCGGTGCGTGGACGAAGCGCCCTTCTCCCACGTAGATGCCGGCATGACTGACCTGGGAACCGCCATTGGTGGCGAAGAAAATCAGGTCACCGGTTTGCAGGCCTTCCTTGCCCACATTCGCCGCTTGCATGGAGATCATTTCGCGAGTGGTGCGCGGCAAGGAAATACCGGCGACATCGCGGTACACATAACCGATCAGGCCGCTGCAATCAAATCCGGAATCCGGCGTATTACCACCCCAACGATAAGGCGTGCCCACCAGGCCGAGCGCGCGAAACAGCACGTCTTCCGCCTCGGGCGAAAAAGCTTGCGGGGATCCGAATACGATGGGAGCGCGAACCACCTGCGCTGGTGGCGGTGTGCGGCTGGCGCAGGCACTGAGCAGCGCTGCGAAAAACATGATTGCGAGGCGGGCCGACGTCGTCATAAGCAGAGCATCCTGATCTGGCTGCGGCTTTTTTCTGCCGGGAGTGCAGAAAAGAAAACCGCCTGCGCGGGACGCAGGCGGTTTGCCATCATTCATAGATCAGGATTCTAGCGGTTATATGGCAAACTTCAAGTAAGACTTTAAGTTCGCCTTACAAACTGTCCGCTTACTTACGTGCAGTGACGATTGGCGACGCGTTAGGTGCCATCGCCAGGGCGCGCTTGGCTTCGATGAAGCTCTTGTTCCAGTAACTGTCGCCCAGGCTATCGATCCGCACACCACCGCTGCGGCGGCTGCTGGAGTGGATGAACTGGTTGTCACCCAGGTAGATCCCGGCGTGACTGACACGACCGCGACGGCCATTGGTTGCGAAGAACAGCAGGTCGCCCGGCTCAAGCTTGCTGCGCGAGACCAGCGGAGCGTCCACGTTGATCATTTCGCGGGTGGAGCGTGGCAGGTTCATGCCCGCCTCTTCGCGAAACAGGTAACCGATGAAACCGCTGCAATCGAAGCCGGCTTCAGAAGTACCGCCGAAACGGTAACGGGTACCGATCAGGGACATGCCACGTTCGAGGATGCTGTCGGCCAGGACCGGAAGCTGGTAGGACTTGCCGCCAGCGAAGTCGGCCAGTTCTTTTTCGGTTGCCTTTTCTTCCTGGTAAAAAACTTCCTGATAAAGAGCGGAAGACTGGGCAGTTGCAGAATTCTTGAGCTGTTGTTGTTGCTCTTGCTGGGACACCGGAGTGTGGGCAGCGCAACCGAACAACAGGGTGACGAGTGCGAGAGGCACGAGGGGTGCGAAGCGCTTTAGCATGGGCACGACCGTGGCTGATAGTTGTAAAGAAGCCGAGACTATGCCCGCTATCATCCTCATTTGCAAATTCAATCGATCTTTTTGTGACTTTTCCGTTTCTCGTTTACTTCTAAGCGCTTAAGCCCATTTTAAACCTACACGCAGCCCGCAACCGGGCAGGAAAGCGGGGTTTCTGGCGCCCGAAATTCGCCGAACTGGCTAAAAGCCCCGGATTCAGCGGGTTTACCAGCCGAGGGTTTCTTTCAAAAACGGGATTGTCAGCTTGCGCTGAGCCTGGAGGGAGGCCTGATCGAGACGCTCGAGCAGCTCGAACAGCGCACTCATGCTGCGGGTACCGCGAGTCAAAATGAAATGCCCGACTTCGTCGGTCAGGTGTAGTCCGCGACGAGATGCGCGCAATTGCAGGGCGCGCAATTTGTCCTCATCGGACAGCGGGCGCATCTGGAAGATCAAGGCCAGGGTCAGGCGCGACTTGAGATCCGCCAGCTTCACCGGCAACTCACGGGGGGATGTCGACGCGGCAATCAGCAAGCGTCGGCCGCTGTCGCGCAAGCGATTGAACAGATGAAACAGCGCCTCTTCCCAGTCCGCCTTGCCGGCAACCGCCTGCAGGTCATCGAGACAGACCAGTTCGTACTGTTCAAGGTTGTCGAGAATTTCAATACCGCGATCGAGCAGCTCGGCCAGCGGCAGATAGACCGCAGGCTCCCCCAATTGCTCGAAGCGCAGGCAGGCGGCCTGCAACAGATGCGTACGCCCTACCCCATCCTTGCCCCAAAGGTATATCAGGCTCTCGGTCCAGCCGGCGTCGGCTTCGCACAGCCGCTCGACATAGCCGAGTGCAGCGGCATTGGCGCCTGGGTAGTAATTGATAAAGGTGGCGTCGTCACGCAGACGCACACCTAGGGGCAGCTGAATCGGTTTCATCCTGACTGAACAGTTCCAAAGGAACCGTTAGTGGCCTCTGTGTAAAGTTTGCGAAGTTTATACCCGTGAGCCGGGCCGCACAATGCGACAGACCACAAGCAAAATCAAAGGTTTGCGTTAATGCACCGGTTTTATGACCGTTTCTTTGGCGGTGCATGTGACAGTCGCGCGATGCAAGCAGGCTGACCCGCCATGAACCCAGGCAACCCGCCATCACCCATCGACGCCTCTTACCACTCCGGCTCGTCGACACTCCCGTAGATTTCAGAATCCTTATACAAATCATGCACATGACGCACCAGCACCATGATCACCGCCGCGACCGGCAATGCCAGTAGCACACCGGTAAAGCCAAACAGCTCACCACCGGCCAGAATCGAGAAAATCACCGCCACCGGGTGCAGGCCAATCCGGTCACCAACCAGCAACGGCGTCAGCACCATACCCTCCAGCGCCTGGCCGACCATGAACACCGCGACAATGCCGAGCATCGGGTAAAGATCACCACCGAACTGGAACAACCCCGCAAGCAGCGCCGCGCCAATGCCGATGATAAAACCCATGTACGGCACGATCGCCGCCAGACCGGCAATCAGGCCAATCAACAAGCCCAGTTCCAGCCCGACCAGCATCAGGCCCGCTGCGTAGATCACACCCAAGGCCACCATCACCAGCAACTGTCCGCGCACGAAGGCTCCGAGCACTTCATGGCATTCACCCGCCAGGGATACTGCGCGCGCTTCACGATCACGGGGCAGCAGGCCGCGGACCTTGGCCATCATCAGATCCCAATCCCGCAGCAGGTAGAAGCTCACCACCGGAATCAACACCAGGTTCGCCAACCAGCCGATCAACGCCAGCCCCGAGGCCGTAGCATGGCTCAACACGACGCCGACAATATCAGTGGTCTGACTCATATGCTCGCTGATGGCGGCCTTGAGCTTGTCGAACTTCCAAAAACCTTCCGACAGGCCGAATTTCGATTGCGCCCAGGGCAACGCCGTGTGCTGCAGCCAGTCGAGCATCTGCGGGGCCAGCTCATACAAACGAAACAACTGCCTGGCGAGCAACGGCACCAAGACCAACAGCAGCGCGGTGAAGATCAATGTAAAGAGGGTAAACACCGCCACGACACCCCAGGTTCGAGACAGGCCTGCCTTCTCCAGCCGATCCACCAGCGGGTCGAACAGGTAGGCCAACAGCAGCGCCACCAGGAACGGCGTCAGGATCGGATGCAACAACCAGACAAACGCACAGAGCAGGACCACCCCACCGAGCCAGAACCAACGCCGCGTATCGGCCATGAACCACTCCATTGCTTCTATATAAAGAAAGAAAAACTACCAGCGAAAACGCAGCTGCGGTGTCGGGGCCGGCGCTGCGACAGACACCGAGCCGCCGGTGGCAGGCTGAGCGGGCGCTGCCGGGGCCGGTGCCTGACCCGCTGGCGCTTCCTGCAGCCTCGCCAGCGACAGTTGTGCACGCAGTTGATCGGCGCTGCCATTGACCCTATAGACAATCCGGTCGCCGTCGACACTTTGCACACGCCCGCCAAATGGCTCCAGCAAGCGCCCAAGGGAGGCGTAGTGCTCAAGATTCATACCCTGCACCTCCAGCAATTGCTCACTCGAAGCACCGGCCTTGGCAACAAACCGCGGCGCCAGGCGCTCGTTGACCGCCAGCATCACCGCATCGGCCACGGAGGCCTGATCGGCGCCTTGCACGCTGCCTGCCTCTTTTTTATCCCCCAGCCACAATTGCCACTTGGCTTGCCACTGCCCGCCCTCCTCCTTGGCGTGTACCGTGAGCAAGGCGTCGGCGTTGTAGCGTTCCGATGCCGCAAGCAAAGGCGCGGGATCTGCGCCTTCCAGATTCGGCGCGGTCGCAACGATCTGTTCGTTCAGGTCCGCCAATGGCAAGCGCAATGGCAAACCACGGTGTTGAGCAGCCCGACGCAACGGCACCGCGCTGGCCTGACCGTCGCCCACCAGGCTTGTACCCTCGGTGGAATCATTCAACCACCAGCCGAGGATCGACGGCCGATTGGCCCCCCACATCGCCAGGCCGGCGCGGCGCAAGGCCTGCTCGGTGGTGCCCGGATCGAAATCGACTTTCAGGACTTCCGGCGGCCCGGCATCAAAGCCGTATTGGCTGATGATCTGTTGCGGGTCTTTGCGAATCGCCGCCAGCCCCGGATTTTGAGCGGCCTTGGGGTCGCCGGTCAGGCGCAACACCAATGTGTCCAACGCACGTTGGGTCGCCTGGTCGCGCTCCTCGGGCGATTGGCCACTCACCGGCTCGCGCACCTGGTAAAGGCCTTTGACGGTTTCGGCATGACTGACCAGGCTGACCACTGACAAACAACTCACAAGCAAGAATTTACAAAAACGCATGGAAGATTCCTGACGACAAGAGCGGCTGGAACAGACCGCATGAAAGCGATCGAGCAAGACTGTGACCATTGCCCGACGCAAAACATTCACACGTTCTGGGTAAGTTTTCGCACTGTCATAACGATAGACGGTTAATCGCAATACCTTATACAGCCATGCAGGATGCCACCGACACCGTGCATCAACGGTTTTTTTTGAACGGATATGGCCCTGCTGTCGGCCTGAGGATGGCCGCTGCGGCTCAAGCCTGATAAAATCGCGCGCCTTCGCAGACCGGCAACAGCCGGGTAGTGTCCGAATAGCGCGCATGGTTCTCGCCTACGCAGTTTCGGCGCTCCCGACGGACTCGGTCGTTACCCAGAAATCCCCCCCTAAAGGCCTGGATCATGAGCAAGCAACCCTCCCTGAGCTACAAAGACGCCGGTGTAGACATCGACGCCGGCGAAGCATTGGTCGAACGCATCAAGAGCGTCGCCAAGCGCACTGCGCGCCCGGAAGTCATGGGCGGCCTGGGCGGTTTCGGCGCCCTCTGCGAAATCCCGGCCGGCTACAAGCAGCCGGTGCTGGTTTCCGGTACTGACGGCGTCGGCACCAAACTGCGCCTGGCCCTGAACCTGAACAAGCACGACAGCATCGGCATCGACCTGGTTGCCATGTGCGTCAACGACCTGGTGGTGTGCGGCGCCGAGCCGCTGTTCTTCCTCGACTACTACGCCACCGGCAAACTGAACGTCGACACCGCCGCCCAGGTTGTGACCGGCATCGGCGCTGGCTGCGAACTGTCGGGTTGCTCCCTGGTCGGCGGCGAAACTGCTGAAATGCCGGGCATGTACGAAGGCGAAGACTACGACCTGGCCGGTTTCTGCGTCGGCGTCGTGGAAAAATCCGAAATCATCGACGGCTCCAAGGTTGCTGCCGGCGATGCCCTGCTCGCCCTGCCGTCTTCCGGCCCGCACTCCAACGGCTACTCGCTGATCCGCAAGATCATCGAAGTGTCCGGCGCCGACATCGAGAACATCCAGCTCGACGGCAAGCCGCTGACCGACCTGCTGATGGCCCCGACCCGTATCTACGTGAAGCCGCTGCTCAAGCTGATCAAGGAAACCGGCGCTGTCAAAGCCATGGCCCACATCACCGGTGGCGGCCTGCTGGACAACATTCCGCGCGTTCTGCCAAAAGGCGCGCAAGCCGTGGTTGACGTGGCCAGCTGGAACCGCCCGGCAGTGTTCGACTGGCTGCAAGAGAAAGGCAACGTTGACGAGAACGAAATGCACCGCGTGCTGAACTGCGGCGTGGGCATGGTTATCTGCGTTGGCCAGGAGCACGTTGAGGCCGCCCTGAACGTTCTGCGCGAAGCGGGCGAGCAGCCTTGGGTCATCGGCCAGATCGCCACCGCTGCCGAAGGCGCGGCTCAGGTCGAACTGAAGAACCTTAAGGCGCACTAATGCCTAAAACCTGTGATGTGGTGGTGTTGTTGTCCGGCACCGGCAGTAACTTGCAGGCCTTGATCGACAGCACGCGGACCGGCGACAGCCCGGTCCGCATCGCTGCGGTGATTTCCAACCGCGCCGACGCCTACGGCCTGCAACGCGCCAGGGACGCGGGTATTGACACCCGCACCCTGGATCACAAGGCTTTCGAAGGTCGCGAGGCCTTCGACGCCGCGCTGATCGAACTGATCGACGCCTTCAATCCCGAACTCGTGGTACTGGCCGGATTCATGCGCATTCTCAGCGCTGGCTTCGTACGCCACTATCAGGGTCGCCTGCTCAATATCCATCCTTCGCTGCTACCCAAATACAAAGGGTTACACACTCATCAGCGCGCACTGGAGGCCGGCGACACCGAGCACGGCTGCTCCGTGCACTTCGTCACTGAGGAACTCGATGGTGGACCACTGGTCGTACAGGCTGTAATACCGGTAGAGTTACAGGATTCGCCGCAGAGTCTGGCGCAGCGGGTCCATGTTCAGGAACACCTGATCTACCCGATGGCCGTACGCTGGTTTGCCGAAGGCCGTCTGGCCCTCGACGAGCAAGGTGCTTTACTGGATGGACAGCTACTCGCGGCCAGTGGCCACTTGATTCGAAACTAGGAGATTTTATGCGTCGCGCCCTGCTCTTCGCTTGCGCTCTGCTCGCCTTGCCCTTCGCCCAGGCGGCAGACCTTCAACCCTTCTCCGCCAGCTACACCGCCGACTGGAAACAGTTGCCCATGAGTGGCACTGCCGAGCGCAGCCTCGAAAAAACCAGCGACGGCAAATGGAAACTGAGTTTCAAGGCGTCGATGATGATCGCCAGCCTGTCCGAGGAAAGCACGCTGACCCCGGACAAGGACACGCTACTTCCAGAGTCGTACCACTTTGAACGTGGCGGTTTGGGCAAGGCCAAGAAATCGGATCTGGATTTCGACTGGAACACCAAAGTGATCACCGGCACCGATCGCGGCGACGCAGTCAAGGTTGCGCTGAACCGCGGCATGCTCGACAAATCCACCTACCAATTGGCCTTGCAGCAAGACGTTGCCGCGGGCAAGAAAAGCATGAGTTATCAGGTGGTCGACGGCAATGAAGTCGATACCTATGACTTCCGCGTGCTGGGCGCTGAAAAGGTCGACACCAAGGCCGGCAAGATCGATGCGATCAAGGTTGAACGTGTACGCGACCCGACACAAAACAAACGCATCACTGTGATGTGGTTCGCCAAGGATTGGGATTACCTGCTGGTTCGCCTGCAGCAAGTCGAAACCGACGGCAAGGAATACAACATCATGCTCCTGGACGGCACGGTCAACGGCAAGGCAGTAAAAGGCAGCTGATCCGGATCGACACCATGAAGCCCCGCCATTGCGGGGCTTTTTTGTGGGCTCGAAAATTGGAACACCCTACAAGCGCGATGGCTCTATACCTTCAAGGTCTTTTTTGATCGAATGAGTTTTCCTGATACCTGTGAGGTTTCCCATGACTGTTACCGTCAACACTGTCTGCGCCGAAGGTTTTCGCCACAGCGTACAAATCGATGACCACGAACTCTTCGCCGACGTGCCCGTCACGGCTGGCGGTGATGGCTCGGCGCCGGAGCCGCACGACTATTTCGATGCCGCGCTAGGCGCCTGCAAGGCCCTGACCCTGAAGCTGTATGCCAGGAAGAAGGACATCCCGCTGACCGGTGTCGGCGTGGAGGTCAAGCGCGACAACAGTCAGGAACAGAAAGGCCAATACGCACTGCACGTCAAACTGACCCTCAAGGGCGTACTCACCGACGCCCAGCGCGAAGAACTGCATCGCGTGGCCGATCGCTGCCCGATCCACAAGCTGATGACCACGTCTGAAGTGAGCATCGAGACGCATTTGTCCGAAGGCGCGTTCAGCCAATAGCGGCAAGGGTTGCGCAAGCGGGTTATGCTCGAACGCATCACCCGCTCAGCCTGGAACGCACCATGAACACTCCGCTCGTGATCCGCCCCCGCACCGAAGATGTCGAAGGCCAGCCGATTCTCCGCCCGTTGCCATCGGCCAAGTGCCGCAGCGTCGGGCCATTCGTGTTTTTCGACCACATGCTGGAAACCCGTTATCCACCGGGCAAAGGCATGAACATCCGCCAGCATCCGCACATTGGCCTGTCTACCCTCACCTACTTGTTCCAGGGACAAATCCAGCACAAGGACAGCCTCGGTTCCGATCAAGTGGTCGGGACTGGCGATGTCAGCTGGATGACGGCCGGCAGCGCCATCGCCCACGTAGAACGCACGCCTGAGGCCCTGAAAGAAAGCGGCTTCACGATGCACGGCTTGCAGATCTGGCTGGCTTCGCCCAAGGATAAAGAACAAGGTCCTGGGCACTACAGCCACCATCCGGCGTCCACATTGCCGGTCAGCGAAAACCTGGGAGTGAAGATTCGCATGATTGCCGGGTCGGGCTTTTGCCTGGAATCACCAGTGCCGGTACTTTCTCCTACGCTATACGCGGAACTGCACCTGCAAACGGCGACGACATTACTGATCCCCACCGAGCATGAAGAACGTGCGCTGTATGTACTGAGCGGCGAGGTGCAACTGGATGGCGAGCCGCTGGAGCCGCATTCGCTGGTGGTACTGCCTGCCGGGGAAGAGATGACGTTGTTTGCTGAAAGCGACAGTCACGCCGTGTTGTTTGGCGGTGCTCCGCTGGACGGGCCACGGCGGATCAACTGGAATTTTGTCGCGAGCGATCCGGCTGCAATTGATGAAGCTCGCCGGCGCTGGGCAGCCGGGGACTGGCCGACGGTGCCGGGGGAAAGCGAGCGGATCGAACTGCCTTAGGCTTAGCGTCGTTCATTCAATTGCCATCGCGAGCAAGCTCGCTCCCACAGTTGACCGAGTCGACTGCAAGAACTGCGTACGACACCATTCCCCTGTGGGAGCGAGCTTGCTCCGGGCGGCGCTCCGACGATGAGGCCGGCACTTACACCGGCCAAGCGTTAACTGAAAACCGCAGTCAGCCCTCGAACACTTCATCCAGCAAGTTATGCATCGACGTGAACGCGCGGGCCGCGACCTTCGCGTCATACATCATCATGCCCGGCACCTTGGCGTGCGGGTCGGTGAACGAGTGGAACGCACCGCCATAGCTCAGCAACTGCCAGTCCACACCCGCCGCGTTCATTTCATCTTCGAATGCCGGCAATTGCTCTTTCGGCACCAATGGATCGGAAGCACCGTGCAGCACCAGGACCTTACCCTTGATGTTTTTCGCATCGGCCGGATTCGGTGTGTCCAGCGTGCCGTGGAACGATACCGCGGCCTTCACCGGCGCGCCGGTACGGGCGAGCTCCAAGGCGCAGCAGCCACCGAAGCAGAAACCGAAAGTGGCCAGTTTCGAAGTATCGACAGCCACTTCACCCTGACTCTGCAGCTGCTCGAACGCCACCTGCATGCGCTTGCGCAGCAATGGGCGGTCATTCTTCAACGGCATCATGGCCGCGCCGGCCTCGTCATTGTTCGTCGGTCGAACCGATTGACCGTAAAGGTCTGCGATCAACACCACATACCCCTTGGAGGCCACCGATTTGGCGATCTCCTCGGCACCGGCGCTGACGCCCATCCAGTTCGGCGCCATCAACAAACCCGGGCGCGGGCCTTTATGGTCGGCATCGAAGGCCAGACGGCTTTCGTAAGCCTGGCCATCAATCTGGTAGGCAACGGAACGTACTGTGATTTGGCTCATTTCTGACTCCTGATTGTTGAACACCAGAATGAAAAAACCCGCCGAAGCGGGTTTTTCTGCAACACGGTTAAGCCGACAGTTCAACCAATAGCTTGTTCAGACGGCGCACATAGGCCGCCGGATCTTTCAAACTGTCGCCGGCTGCCAGGGCCGCCTGATCGAAGAGGATGTGCGACAGGTCGCCGAAGCGCTCGTCACTCTGCTCGTTGTCGAGCTTCTCGATCAGCGGGTGAGCCGGGTTGAATTCGAAGATCGGCTTCGAATCCGGAACCTTCTGGCCGCTGGCTTCCAGGATCTGGCGCATCTGCAAGCCCAGGTCCTGCTCGCCGATGGCCAGGATCGCCGGCGAGTCGGTCAGGCGATGGGACACCCGAACTTCCGCAACGGACTCGCCCAGGGCGGTCTTCAGACGCTCGACCAGACCTTCTTTCGCCTTGGCGACTTCTTGCGCAGCCTTCTTGTCCTCTTCCGAGTCCAGGTTGCCGAGGTCCAGGTCACCGCGCGCCACGTCGACAAAGCTCTTGCCGTCGAAATCGCTGAGGTAGCTCATCAGCCACTCGTCGATGCGGTCGGTCAACAGCAGCACTTCGATGCCTTTCTTGCGGAAGACTTCCAGGTGCGGGCTGTTTTTGACCTGCGCGTAGGTTTCGCCGGTCAGGTAGTAGATCTTGTCCTGTCCTTCCTTGGCGCGCGCCAGGTATTCGGCCAGGCCAACAACCTGCTCGCCATCGTCGCCATGGGTCGATGCGAAACGCAGCAGGCCGGCGATTTTTTCCTTGTTGGCGAAATCTTCTGCCGGGCCTTCTTTCATGACCTGACCGAAGTTTTTCCAGAAGCCTTTGTATTGCTCTGGCTCGTTCTTCGCCAGTTTTTCCAGCATGTCCAGAACGCGCTTGGTCAGTGCCGACTTCATGGAATCGATGATCGGGTCTTTCTGCAGGATTTCCCGCGACACGTTCAGCGACAGGTCGTTGGAGTCGACCACGCCTTTGATGAAGCGCAGGTACAGCGGCAGGAAGGACTCGGCCTGATCCATGACGAACACACGCTGCACGTACAGCTTCAGGCCTTTCGGCGCTTCACGCTGGTACAGATCGAACGGAGCGCGGCTCGGCACGTACAGCAGCGAGCTGTATTCCAGCTTGCCTTCGACCTTGTTGTGGCTCCAGCTCAACGGGTTTTCGAAATCGTGAGCGATGTGCTTGTAGAACTCCTGGTACTCCTCGTCCTTGATCTCGGTACGCGGACGGGTCCACAGGGCGCTGGCGCGGTTGACGGTCTCCCATTCAACGGACGGCTTCTCTTCGCCTTCGGCAGCGGCCACTTCTTTCGGCAGCTCGATCGGCAAGGCGATGTGGTCGGAGTACTTCTTGATGATGTTGCGCAGGCGCCAGCCATCGGCGAACTCGTCTTCACCGGATTTCAGGTGCAGGACGATGCGAGTGCCGCGTTCAGCCTTGTCGATGGTCGCAACTTCGAAGTCACCCTCGCCCTTGGACGACCAGTGCACGCCTTCGCTGGCAGCGCTGCCGGCACGACGACTGAATACATCGACTTTGTCGGCGACGATGAATGCGGAGTAGAAACCGACACCGAACTGGCCGATCAGGTGCGAGTCTTTCTTCTGGTCGCCGGTCAGGTGCTTCATGAAATCGGCGGTGCCGGACTTGGCGATGGTGCCCAGGTGGGTGATCGCATCTTCGCGGCTCATGCCGATACCGTTGTCTTCGAGGGTGACGGTTTTAGCGTCCTTGTCGAAGCTCACGCGGATTTTAAGTTCGGCGCCACCTTCCAGCAGCTCTGGCTTGGCCAGGGCTTCGAAACGTAACTTGTCGACAGCGTCAGAGGCGTTCGAGATCAATTCGCGAAGGAAAATTTCCTTGTTGGAATACAGCGAATGGATCATGAGATGCAGCAGTTGCTTCACCTCGGTCTGGAAGCCCAGGGTTTCCTTTTGAGTTTCCACACTCATGGTCATCAAACTCCAATCAGATGGCTTAAGCCGCAACCTTGAGGTTCGACGGCGGGTTGTCCTCAGAGTTTGGGGCTCTGTTCAGGATTTCAAGGGCTCTTCGAGTTTGAAATGTGCGCGGGCCGTGGCAATGGGTTCGGCCTCAGTGCTTTGCCAGGCGGTAATCGCCACGTTGGCGACCCGGCGGCCCTGACGGCAAACCTGGCATCGGGCCCAGGTATCGCGAAACTGCCCGGTGCGCAGGTAATCCAGGGAGAAGTCGATGATCTTCGGCACGCCGGGCGTTCCGGTAAGCACCAACAGGTGCAGCGCCGCGGCCAGCTCCATGAACCCGGCGATCACACCGCCATGAATCGCCGGTAACAAAGGGTTACCAATGTTGTCCTTGTTCGCTGGCAGCTTGAACAGCAGCTCATCTCCCACCCGTGAACATTCGACGCCGATCAGCCGGGCATAGGGAATCAAATCCAGCAGCAAGGCGTAATCGCCCTGCTCATGGGCCTTTTGCAATTGGTCCTTCAGAGAATCGCTCATTGCGCACCTCCGGCAACCACGCCACCAAAGCCCTTGGCACCCTTGATGCCCTTGCCCATGCGCATGAAAGTGCCCACCACATGGGCAATGGGTTGCCCGGGGTCGTCCTGATAGGCGAAGCCACGGGCAAAAATCACGTCGGTGGTGACCCGATAGCACTGGGCAAAGCCGTAGACATCCTTATGGGGCTCGGCGGCGTGCATGTAGTCGATGCGCAGGTCGAGGGTCGGACAGACCTCGAACTCCGGGAGTACGCAGAGCGTCGCCATGCCACAGGCCGTGTCCATCAGCGAGGTCAGCGCCCCGCCATGAATCACCCCGGTTTCAGGATTGCCGACGATCTGCAGGCTGTACGGCAGCACAATCGTCAGCCCTTCGCTGCTGGCGCTGTGAACGCTTAGTCCAAGTACCTGACAATGTCGCAGCGCCGACAGAAAGCGCGTCGCACGCTCAAAAACGGGGTTTTCAGCCATTTGATAAAAACTCTTGTTTAAATCCGTACAGTGCAGTGGCGGTCCGGGTAAAAGTTCCGCATTAGAACAAACTTATATATCTGAAAGAATTGAGGAACTTAACGCTGATACTTGGGTTCTTAAGGCCAGTAGATGCTTTTCATCAGGAGAAACACCCCATGCGTAAGACTTTAGCTATTGCCTTGATGCTGACCGCTTCCCTCGGTCTCGCTGCCTGCGATAAAAAATCCGAGGACAAAGCTCAAGATGCTAACCAACATGCTGAGCAAGCCCAGCAAAAAATGAACGAAGCTCAGGATAAAGTGAACGACGCGGCGAAAGAAAACGCCGAAGCCGCCAAAAATCAGACTGAATCGAACGCCGAAGCGCCAAAAGAGGCCGCTCCAGCCGCTCCGCAAGCGCCTAAGTACTAATCCGCTTTTTTGCGTGATGAAAGAAAACCCGCCAAGTGCGGGTTTTCTTTTGTCTTCAGAAAAGCGCTTAGAGCAAAAACGTTCGAAAAGTCGGACTAATCATCAACAACAAAGAACAGATTAATCCCACCAGCCAAACCAGACTGCTTTGCCAGACCAGCTCTTTCCAGTAACACACTGGATAGCCAGCGCGGGCGCCCGATCAGGCAGCCTCTTTATTCATCTCGGACAATGGCGCCTCTGTAGGGGTATAGACCATCACATCGAGAACGTCGGAGTGAAACTCGCGGCGATACAATACGAAGACCACGCCGGCACTCATCAACATGAACAGCCATGGACTAACGAACCAGGCCAGCATGGTCATGCCGAAGTAATAAGAGCGCAGGCCAAAGTTGAACTGGTTGGCGGCCATGGAGATGACACGGGCGGCACGGGCGGCAAAGGCCTTGCGCTCCTGCTCGGACACATGGCGTTCACCGACCATCGGCGCCGACCCCACCAGTATCGCTGCAAAGTTGTACTGGCGCATGCACCAGCTGAACGTGAAGAACGCATAGACAAACACCAGCGCCAGGCACAGCAACTTGATTTCCGACATGCCCTGGGAAGCCTGCTGCACCATCGGGATATCCGCCAGCAACGATACCGCCCGCTCCGAAGCCCCCAACACCGTGAGAATACCGGCCAGGATAATCAACGTACTCGAGGCGAAGAACGAAGCGTTGCGCTCCAGATTGCCGATCACGCTGGCATCGGCGATGCGGTTGTCGCGCAACAGCATGCGGCGCATCCAGTCTTCGCGATAAAGATGCAGAACACTGGCCAGGCACGCCGTATCACGGCCCTTCCATGTGGCATAGCGGGTGTAACCGCCCCAGCAGATAACGAACCAGATAGCGGCAAGAATGTGGATCAGGTTGGCTTGGATGAACGACATGCAGGTCCTTGTGATTTAAATGCGGATTACACAGACCCTGTGGGAGCGAGCTTGCTCCGGGCGGCGTTCCGACGATGGCGGCGGGTCAGCCGACATCAATATTGAATGTACTGCCCCCATCGCGAGCAAGCTCGCTCCCACAAAGGGTTTTGCAGTGTTTCGACGTTAGTCTAAGAAAAAAGACACTGCCTGATGCCCATAAAAAATGCCCCGTATCGATTGATACGGGGCATTTCTGTTTCTGCTCAAAACCCGCTTGTGGCGGGCCGTGAAGCGACTTAAGCCAAGGCTTCGGCGCGCTTGCCCAGCAGGCGATCGCAAACCACTGCGACGACCAGCGTCATCACCGACGGCACCAGCCAGGCCAGGCCCTGCTCGCTCAGCGGCAGGTGGGCCATTTGCGTCGGCATCCAGTCCGCCAGGCCTGCACCCTTGAGGGCGTCGATCAGGCCGAAGATGAACGACACCAGCATGACCGGGCCGAGGATACGACCCTGCTCATGCCAGAAGTCCTTGCAGAAGCTCAACGCCACCAGAACGATGCACGGCGGGTAGATCGCGGTCAGTACCGGGATCGAGAACGCAATCAGCTTGGTCAGGCCCAGGTTGGACACCAGCAGGGAGAATGCAGCAAGGATGATGACCAGCGTCTTGTAGGACAGTGGCAGCACTTGGCTGAAGTACTCGGCGCAGGCACAGGTCAGGCCGACCGCGGTCACCAGGCACGCCAGTGAGATCAGCACGGCAAGGAAACCACTACCTAGCGATCCGAAGGTGTGCTGCACGTAAGCATGCAATACCGCCGCGCCATTGGTAGCGCCAGCGGCCACTTCATGGCTGCCCGAACCGAGACGGAACAGGCTGACGTAAACCAGCGCCAGACCCACACCGGCAATCAGGCCGGCAATGATCGCGTAACGGGTGATCAGTGCGGGCGACTCGACACCGCGGGAACGGATGGCGTTGACGATGACGATGCCGAACACCAGGGCGCCCAGGGTATCCATGGTCAGGTAACCATTGATGAAGCCTTGGGAAAACGGTGCAGCCACGTATTCAGGGGTTGCTTGACCAATGTCACCGGCCGGCAAGGCGAATGCTGCGATGCCGAGAACGGCCAGGGCGATAATCTTCAGCGGCGCGAGGAAGCGCCCTACCGTATCCAGCAAACGGCCCGGATACAACGAGATGAAGAACACCAGCAGAAAGTACACCGAGCTGTACAGGAACAACGCCAGCGGGCTCTCGCCGGTCAGCGGCGCCAGGCCCACTTCGAACGATACCGTGGCGGTACGTGGCGTCGCGAACAGTGGCCCTACGGCCAGATAGCAGGCAGCCGCCAACAGGCCGCCAGCCACTTTACCGATCGGGCTGCTCAATGCATCCATTGCCCCACCGACTTTGGCCAGCGCAACAACGGTGATCACCGGCAGACCGACCGCGGTGACCAGAAAGCCCAGCGCCGCCATCCAGACATTGGGCCCGGACTGCAAACCGACGATAGGCGGGAAGATGATGTTGCCAGCCCCGACGAACAGGGCAAACGTCATAAAACCAAGTGCCAGGATGTCCTGGCCTTTCAACACTTTCATTAAGGAAATACCACACTACTGAATCGGAATTTAGAGAGGGATTTCCCTATGGGTGAGGGAAATGCTGTCGGTCCGTATAAGACCAACCCTTTTAGCGCGTTGCCGCCTTGTGGGCCGCGGACGCAAAAATGGCGAGTAGCCTAACGAATTTGGACGAGAAACGCACTGTTAGAGGGCGAACATTCCGATCTACGACACTTCCATGTCGCGTTTCTGCATGTAAATGGGTGGGGCCTGTAAGTCCGTCATCGCGAGCAAGCTCGCTCCCACAATAGATCTCGAGTGTTCACAAATCCTGTGGGAGCGAGCTTGCTCGCGATGAGGCCCTGCCAAACAACACACAAATCCCGGAAACGACAAAGGCCACCCTAAGGTGGCCTTTGTTTGGTGAAGCGTCAGTCAAGCGCGAGGCTTACTTGACAGCCCAACCAGTCAGCTCGGCCAGGGCCTTGCCGATGTCTGCCAGCGAACGCACGGTTTTAACGCCTGCGTCTTGCAGAGCAGCGAATTTCTCGTCTGCAGTGCCTTTGCCGCCAGAGATGATTGCGCCAGCATGGCCCATGCGCTTGCCCGGAGGAGCAGTCACACCAGCGATGTAGGAAACAACCGGCTTGGTCACGTGTGCCTTGATGTAGGCAGCCGCTTCTTCTTCAGCCGAACCGCCGATCTCACCGATCATCACGATCGCTTCGGTCTTCGGGTCTTCCTGGAACAGCTTCAGGATGTCGATGAAGTTCGAACCCGGGATCGGGTCACCACCGATGCCGACGCAAGTCGACTGACCGAAACCGGCGTCAGTAGTCTGCTTCACAGCTTCGTAGGTCAGGGTGCCGGAACGGGAAACGATACCGACCTTGCCTGGCAAGTGAATGTGACCTGGCATGATGCCGATCTTGCACTCGCCTGGGGTGATCACGCCTGGGCAGTTAGGGCCGATCAGGGTAACACCCAGCTCGTCGCACTTAACTTTAGCGTCCAGCATGTCCAGGGTAGGAATGCCTTCGGTGATGCAGACGATCAGCTTGATGCCGCCGAAAGCCGCTTCCAGGATCGAGTCTTTGCAGAAAGGAGCCGGAACGTAGATCACGCTGGCGGTAGCGCCAGTGGCCGCTACTGCGTCTTTAACGGTGTTGAACACTGGCAGACCCAGGTGCTCGGTGCCGCCTTTGCCTGGAGTTACGCCACCGACCATCTTGGTGCCGTATTCGATGGCTTGCTGGGTGTGGAAACTACCTTGCGAACCGGTAATACCCTGGCAGATAACTTTGGTGTCTTTATTGATCAGGACGCTCATTATTTGCCCTCCGCAGCTTTGACAACTTGTTGAGCAGCGTCGGTCAGGCTGGTAGCAGCGATGATGTTCAAACCGCTTTCTGCCAGTACTTTAGCGCCCAGCTCAGCGTTGTTGCCTTCGAGGCGAACAACAACCGGGATTTTCACGCCGACTTCTTTCACAGCGCCGATGATGCCTTCGGCAATCATGTCGCAGCGAACGATGCCGCCGAAGATGTTGACCAGTACTGCAGCGACGTTGGTGTCGGACAGGATGATCTTGAACGCTTCAGTTACGCGTTCTTTGGTAGCGCCACCACCTACGTCGAGGAAGTTGGCTGGCTTGCCGCCATGCAGGTTGACGATGTCCATGGTACCCATGGCCAGGCCAGCACCGTTGACCATGCAACCGATGTTGCCTTCCAGCGCTACATAGTTCAGTTCGAACTTGGCAGCGTGCGCTTCGCGC
This sequence comes from Pseudomonas sp. P4_C1, assembly GCF_056402155.1. Lineage (NCBI taxonomy): Bacteria > Pseudomonadati > Pseudomonadota > Gammaproteobacteria > Pseudomonadales > Pseudomonadaceae > Pseudomonas > Pseudomonas sp. P4_C1. Next base: position 12,556 of record NZ_JBFUHY010000011.1, on the reverse strand, counting down.
GGATCGTCTTGCGACGGATCGTGGAAAGTCTTCAGCTTAGGCTGACGGTACATGGCGTTGGCATCGATGTTGATCTTGGCGTCCAGGCAGTGCAGATCGCCGTCAGCCTTGATCACCAGCGGGTTCACTTCCAGCAGGGCCAGGTCGTGATCCTTGAACAGCTTGGCCAGACCTACGAAGATCTTGGCGAACTGAGCAACCTGCTTGCCTTCCAGACCCAACTGGAATGCCAGTTCGCGACCCTGGAATGGCTGAGCGCCAACCAGTGGATCGATAGTGGCTTTCAGAATTTTTTCTGGAGTGTCGTGAGCGATTTTCTCGATGTCCACGCCACCTTCGGTGGAAGCCATGAACACGATACGACGGCTCGAACGGTCAACGACAGCGCCCAGGTACAGCTCTTTAGCGATATCAGTGCACGATTCAACCAGGATCTTGGTGACTGGCTGACCATTGGCGTCAGTCTGGTAAGTCACCAGACGCTTGCCCAGCCACTGCTGTGCGAATGCCTTGGCATCTTCTTTGCTGCGAACCAGCTTTACGCCGCCCGCTTTACCGCGACCACCGGCGTGGACCTGGGCTTTGACAACCCACTCGCTGCCGCCGATTTTGTCGCAAGCTTCTGCTGCTGCTTCCGGGGTGTCTACCGCGTAACCGGTGGAAACTGGCAGGCCGTACTCAGCGAACAGCTGCTTACCCTGATACTCGTGAAGATTCATGCTTATTACCGTCTTCGTTAGGTACTGCGCATTCGGTGCTGCACTCATTCAAGTGCCGCACCACCTGTGACTGCTGCTTGCATAGCCTTTCCGGATACCCGGTGCAGCTATGCAAGACTGCGTCCAGCGGATATTCCGCGGTGAGTCTTGCATGCAAGGCTCACGACGGGCCATTCCGCCGTGGTTTCTTATTGTCTTAACGCTTCTTGCGGTTGGCGATGTGGATGGCGCCGCCATTCACAGCCAAAGCAGCTTCGTGCAAGGCTTCGGACAGGGTCGGATGGGAGAAAACCATCATGCCCAGATCTTCAGCGCTGGTGCCGAATTCCATACCGATCGCGCCCTGCTGAACCAGTTCTGCAGCGCTTGGGCCAATCACGTGGACGCCCAGTACGCGGTCTGTCTTGGCATCTGCGATGACCTTGACGAAACCACCGGTGTCGTTGGCAGCCATGGCACGGCCAGAGGCTGCGAACGGGAAGGTGCCGACGTTAACTTCAACGCCTTCAGCTTTCAAGGCCTGCTCGGTTTTACCGACCCACGCGATTTCCGGGTGAGTATAAATAACCGAAGGGATCAAATCATAGTTCATCTGGGCCTTGTGGCCCTTGATGCGCTCGACAACCATGATGCCCTCTTCCGAGGCCTTGTGCGCCAGCATCATGCCGCGAACCACGTCGCCAATGGCGTAAACGCCCGGTACGGTGGTGGCGCAGTGATCGTCAACGTGCACGAAACCGCGCTCGTCCAGGGTCACGCCGCAGTCGGCAGCCAGCAGATCAGTGGTCACCGGACGGCGACCAACGGCTACGATCAGCTTGTCGAAAGTGATGTTCTGTTCGCCCTTGGCATCGGTGTAGTTCACCACGACTTCGTCGCCGTTCACTTTGGAACCGGTTACGCGAGCGCCCAGCTTGATGTCCAGACCTTGCTTGGTCAGGGTTTTCAGCGCTTCCTTGGAAACAGCGGTGTCCGCTGCCATCAGGAAGGTGTCCAGGGCTTCCAGGACAGTCACTTCTGCACCCAGACGCGACCAGACCGAACCCAGTTCCAGACCGATCACGCCAGCGCCGATCACGCCCAGACGCTTAGGCACGGATTGGAATTCCAGGGCGCCAGTCGAATCGACGATCACATTCTGGTCAACCGGAGCTGGCGGAATGTCGATCGGACGCGAACCTGGAGCCAGGATGACGTTTTCGGCTTCGATGATTTCTACCGAGCCGTCTGGCTTGGTGACTTCGACTTTCTTGCCGGCCAGCAGCTTGCCGTGACCCTCGATGGAGGTCACACCGTTGGCTTTGAACAGGGTCGCAACGCCGGAGGTCAGGCCTTTGACGATGTTGGCTTTACGGCCGACCATCGCTGGCACGTCCATGGTCACGCCAGCGTGATTGATACCGTGGATCGCGAAACCGTCCTGGGCCTCGTGGAATTTCCACGAGCTGTCCAGCAGGGCCTTGGATGGAATGCAGCCGACGTTCAGGCAAGTACCGCCCAGAGCCAGTTTGCCTTCCTTGTCGGTGTACTTCTCGATGCAGGCAGTGGAGAGGCCCAGTTGCGCTGCTTTAATGGCAGCCACGTAGCCGCCAGGGCCCGCGCCAATCACTACCACGTCGAATTTCTGAGTCATGTGTCATTCCTTCTCGAATCAAACCGGACGGCCCCTTTTGGGGACCGTCGTGGGACGAAGCTGGTCATTACAGAAGGGCCGTCCATCGCTGAGCGGCCCGTGCAACGAAATCAGATATCCAGCAGCAAACGAGCCGGGTCTTCCAGCAGGTTCTTGATGGTAACCAGGAAGGTCACAGCTTCTTTGCCGTCGATCAAACGGTGATCGTAGGACAGAGCGAGGTACATCATCGGACGGATAACGACTTGACCGTTGATCGCCATAGGGCGCTGCAGAATGTTGTGCATGCCCAGGATGGCTGCTTGTGGCGGGTTGACGATCGGGGTCGACATCATCGAACCGAAAGTACCACCGTTGGTGATGGTGAAAGTACCACCGGTCATTTCGTCCATCGACAGTTTGCCGTCGCGGGCTTTCTTGCCGAAGGTGGCGATGCCGCCTTCGATTTCAGCCAGGCTCATCAGTTCGGCGTTACGCAGAACCGGTACAACCAGGCCGCGATCACTGGAAACTGCAACGCCGACGTCAGCGTAGCCGTGGTAAACGATGTCGCCGCCGTCGATCGACGCGTTGACAGCCGGGAAGCGTTTCAGCGCTTCGGTGGCCGCTTTCACGAAGAACGACATGAAGCCCAGGCGCACGCCGTTGTGGGACTTCTCGAACAGATCCTTGTACTTCGAGCGCAGCGCCATGACTTCGGTCATGTCGACTTCGTTGAAAGTGGTCAGCATCGCCATGTTCGATTGAGCTTCAACCAGACGCTTGGCAACGGTGGCCCGCACGCGGGTCATCGGTACGCGCTTCTCGATGCGCTCGCCAGCAGCGAACACCGGAGCAGCAGCGGCAGGTGCAGCAGCCTTGGCAGGCGCGGCAGCCGGAGCGGCTTTCTTGGCAGCAACGGCTGCAACCACGTCTTCCTTGGTCACGCGACCGCCTTTGCCTGTGCCGGCAACGGAAGCGATGTTGATGCCGTTCTCTTCAGCCAGCTTGCGGGCAGCTGGAGCAGCAACAGGATCGTCTTCGCCTTCGGCGGCAGCTGGAGCAGCGGCAGCCGCTGGAGCAGCAGCGGCTGGAGCGGCGGCGCCACTGCCTTCGCCGATGGAGCCCAGTACTTCGTCGGACAGAACAGTGTCGCCTTCGTTCTTGATGATCGCGCCCAGCACGCCGTCAGCGGTGGCCAGGACTTCCAGCACGACCTTGTCGGTTTCGATGTCGACGATCAGCTCATCACGCTTGACGGCGTCGCCCGGTTTTTTGTGCCAGGTGGCAACGGTGCCATCGGCAACCGATTCCGGGAAAGTGGGGGCTTTGATCTCGATAGCCATTGTCTGTGGTTCCTTAAATTCGGTTTCAGGTGCGCGAAGGCGTTAAACAGTAAAGGCGTCTTGCAGCAGTTGTTCCTGCTGTTCGGCGTGCATCGATGCGTAACCGCATGCTGGTGCAGCAGAAGCCTCACGGCCCGCGTACTCGAGTACGAGAGACTTGTTGAGGTTGCTGATGCTGCGACGCATGTGGTGTTGGCTGCAGTACCACGCCCCCTGGTTCATCGGCTCTTCCTGACACCAGACGGCATGCTTGGCGTTGGTGTAAGGCGCCAGGACTTCTTTCAAGTCGTCCTCAGGGAACGGGTACAACTGCTCGATACGCACGACAGCGATGTCGTCACGACCTTCGGCACGGCGTTTTTCCAGCAGGTCGTAGTAGACCTTGCCGCTACACAGAACAACGCGCTCGACCTTTTTCGGGTCTTGGGCATCGATTTCCGGAATAACGGTCTGGAACGAACCTTCGGCCAGATCTTCCAGCGTCGAGATGGCCAGCTTGTGGCGCAGCAGCGACTTCGGAGTCAGGACTACCAATGGTTTGCGCAGCGGGCGAATCACCTGACGGCGCAGCAAATGGTAGATCTGAGCCGGCGTCGTCGGCATGCACACCTGAATGTTGTGCTCGGCGCACAGCTGCAGGTAACGCTCCAGACGAGCCGAGGAGTGCTCCGGCCCCTGACCTTCATAACCGTGCGGCAGCAGCATGGTCAGACCGCACAGGCGACCCCACTTGTGCTCGCCACTGGTGATGAACTGGTCGATAACCACCTGGGCACCGTTGGCGAAGTCGCCGAACTGGGCTTCCCAGAGAACCAGGGCATTCGGCGTGGTGGTCGAGTAACCATACTCGAACGCCAGCACCGCTTCTTCGGACAGGAACGAGTCGTACAGGTCGAAACGCGGCTGACCGTCGTACAGGTTCTGCAACGGGATGTAGGTACCCGCGTCTTTCTGGTTGTGCAACACGGCATGACGGTGCGAGAACGTACCGCGGCCGATGTCCTGGCCAGTCATGCGGATCGGGTGACCTTCGAAGGCCAGGGTCGCGTACGCCATGGTTTCGGCGTAACCCCAGTTGATCGGCAGGCCGCCGGCTTGCATCTTCTGACGATCTTCGTAGATCTTCGCTACCTGGCGCTGAACCACGAAGCCTTCCGGGATTTCCAGCAGCTTGGCGGACAGTTCCTGCAAGGTCTTGAGGTCGAAGCGAGTGTCGTGACGCGCGGTCCAGGTGTGACCCAGGTACGGACGCCAGTCCACGAACAGCTCTTTGTTCGGCTCTTTGACCAGGCTCTTCACGACGTGCAGGCCGTTGTCCAGCGCGTTGCGGTATTCGTCGACTTTCGCCTGAACACGCTCTGCGTCCAGCACACCACCCTGGGTCAGACGATCGGCATACAGCTCACGGGTGGTGCGCTGCTTGGTGATCTGCTGATACATGATCGGCTGGGTGCCGCTTGGCTCGTCGGCCTCGTTGTGGCCGCGACGACGGTAGCAGACCAGGTCGATCACCACGTCACGCTTGAACTGCATGCGGTAGTCGATGGCCAGCTGAGTCACGAACAATACGGCTTCCGGATCATCGCCATTCACATGGAGGATCGGCGCCTGGATCATTTTCGCAACGTCGGTCGCGTACTCGGTGGAGCGCGAGTCCAGCGGGTTGCTGATGGTGAAACCGACCTGGTTGTTGATCACGATGTGCACGGTACCGCCGGTTTTGAAACCGCGGGTCTGCGACATCTGGAAGGTTTCCATGACCACGCCCTGACCTGCGAATGCAGCGTCACCGTGGATGGAGATCGGCAGAACCTTCTCGCCTGTAGGATCGTTACGACGGTCCTGACGGGCGCGAACCGAACCCTCGACCACCGGGGAAACGATTTCCAGGTGGGACGGGTTGAACGCCATCGCCAAGTGAACTTCACCGCCAGTGGTCATCACGTTGGACGAGAAGCCCTGGTGGTATTTGACGTCACCGGAACCCAGCTCGACCTTCTTCTTGCCTTCGAACTCGTCGAACAGCTCGCGCGGGTTCTTGCCGAAGGTGTTGACCAGCACGTTCAGACGGCCACGGTGGGCCATGCCGATGACGATTTCCTTGGTGCCGTAGGAACCGGAACGCTGGATCAGCTCGTCGAGCATCGGAATCAGGCTCTCGCCGCCTTCCAGACCGAAACGCTTGGTACCCGGGTATTTGGTGCCCAGGTATTTTTCCAGGCCTTCGCCGGCGGTCACGCGCTCGAGCAGGTGGCTCTTGATGTCGGCGGAGTACGTCGGACGACCGCGCACGCTTTCCAGACGCTGCTGGAACCACTGACGCTGCTCGGAATCGGTGATATGCGTGAATTCAGCGCCGATGGTGCGGCAATATGTCTGCTGCAACGCTTCGTGAATTTCGCGTAGGCTCGCTTCCTCTTTGCCGATGAACAGGTCGCCGGCACGGAAGGTCGTATCAAGATCGGCATTGGTCAAGCCGTAATGATTGATCGACAGGTCTGCAGGTGCAGGACGCTGCCACAGTCCCAGCGGGTCAAGCTGGGCTGCCTGGTGGCCACGCATACGGTAGGCCTGGATCAATCGCAGCACTTCAACTTGCTTCTTCTCGTGCTCACTGCTCACGCTGCCGGCGGAAACCGGTTGGGCGCGGCGCTGGTTCTTTGCCAGCAAGACGAAATGATCGCGAATTGTGGAGTGCGAAACATCGGTGGCAGTGTTGCCGTCAGCAGGCAACTTCTGGAAGTAGGTGCGCCACTCTTCTGGCACAGCGTTAGGGTCGTGCAGGTAGAGCTCGTAGAGCTCTTCCACATAGGCAGCGTTACTACCGGATAGGTAGGCACTGTTCCACATGCGCTGCATCACGCTTTCTTGCATGCTTGGTCACCCTCGGTTAGGGGAACACCATCGGCGTCGACACCGAGCAAACTTGCAGAAGTCCGAATGCAGCGACCAAAACAAGCCACTAGGATCACACTGATAGTCCGGGTACCAGCCCGGATGCCCCTGCTTGTCTCATTTCTTCAAAATAAGAGCCGCAGCCTTTTAAGCTGCTGCTCAGGTTAAAACTACGGCGCCGGTTGAAGCCTGCGCCGTAGCATCTACGGGTATTGCGGTCCTACGGGTACAGCAGCTGAATCACACGCCGCTCGAGAGCAACATGTTACGGATGTGACCGATGGCCTTAGTCGGGTTCAGGCCTTTCGGACATACGTTGACGCAGTTCATGATCCCGCGGCAGCGGAATACGCTGAACGGGTCATCCAGCGAAGCCAGACGCTCGGACGTCTTGGTGTCACGGCTGTCTGCCAGGAAGCGGTACGCTTGCAGCAGAGCAGCTGGACCCAGGAACTTGTCCGGGTTCCACCAGAAGGACGGGCAAGAGGTCGAGCAGCAGGCGCACAGGATGCACTCGTACAGACCGTCGAGCTTCTCACGCTCTTCAGGGGACTGCAGACGCTCGATGGCCGGAGCCGGCGTGTCGTTCTGCAGGTATGGCTTAACCTTCTCGTATTGCTTGTAGAAGATGCTCATATCGACGACCAAGTCACGGATAACCGGCAAACCTGGCAGCGGACGAACGATCAACTTGTTACCTTTTACAACGGCAGACAGCGGCGTGATGCACGCCAGGCCGTTTTTGCCGTTGATGTTCATGCCGTCGGAACCGCAAACACCTTCACGGCAAGAGCGACGATAGGAGAAACCTTCGTCCTGCTCTTTGATCAGGGCCAGTACGTCCAGCACCATCAGGTCTTTACCACCGGTATCGACCTGGAATTCCTGCATGAACGGCGCGGCGTCCTGATCAGGGTTGTAACGATAAACGCTGACTTGCAACATGGCGGCCACCCTTAATAAGTCCGAATCTTAGGTTCAAAAGTCGGAACAGTCTTCGGCGAGAAGTTCACGGCACGCTTGGTCACGCGCTTGTCACCCGGGAAGTACAGGGTGTGGCACAGCCAGTTTTCGTCGTCACGGTCTTCGAAGTCTTCACGGGCGTGAGCACCACGGGACTCTTTACGTACTTCTGCAGCGATGGCAGTGGCTTCGGCCACTTCCAGCAGGTTCTGCAGTTCCAGAGCTTCGATACGCGCAGTGTTGAACGCCTGCGACTTATCGTTGATCTTCACGTTGGCGATGCGCTTGCGCAGATCAGCCAGCTGGGCAATACCCTTCTGCATGTATTCGCCGGTACGGAACACACCGAAGTAGTTCTGCATGCAGTTTTGCAGCTCGCGACGCAAGGTAGCCACGTCTTCGCCTTCGGTACGCTCGTTCAGAGCGGACAGGCGTGCCAGGGCCGCATTGATGTCGGCGTCGGTGGCGTCGTCGTATTCGATACCGTCGGTCAGCGCCTTTTCCAGGTGCAGGCCGGCAGCACGGCCGAATACCACCAGGTCGAGCAGCGAGTTGCCGCCCAGACGGTTGGCACCATGAACCGATACGCAAGCCACTTCGCCTACTGCGAACAGGCCCGGAATGATGGCATCAACGCCATCAGCGTCCTGAGTGATCGCCTGACCGTGAATGTTGGTGGCAACGCCGCCCATCATGTAGTGGCAGGTTGGAACAACCGGAACCGGAGCAACAACCGGGTCAACGTGCGCAAAAGTCTTCGACAGCTCGCAGATGCCTGGCAGACGGCTGTGCAGTACTTCCTCGCCCAGGTGGTCGAGCTTGAGCATCACGTGGTCGCCGTTCGGACCGCAACCGTTGCCGGCGATGATTTCCTTAACCATCGAACGGGCAACAACGTCACGACCGGCAAGGTCTTTGGCGTTCGGAGCATAACGCTCCATGAAACGCTCGCCGTGCTTGTTGATCAGGTAGCCACCTTCACCACGGCAACCTTCGGTAACCAGTACACCAGCGCCGGCGATGCCGGTCGGGTGGAACTGCCACATTTCGATGTCTTGCACCGGTACGCCGGCACGCAGCGCCATGCCAACGCCGTCACCGGTGTTGATCAGGGCGTTGGTGGTCGAAGCGTAGATACGACCTGCACCGCCGGTGGCCAGTACGGTGGCCTTGGCACGGATGTAGGTGGTTTCGCCGGTTTCGATGCAGATCGCGATCACGCCGACGAAAGCGCCATCCTGGTTTTTTACCAGGTCGACAGCGTAGTACTCGTTCAGGAACACGGTACCGGCTTTCAGGTTGCCCTGATAAAGGGTGTGCAGCAGTGCGTGACCGGTACGGTCGGAAGCAGCGCAAGTACGCGCAGCCTGGCCGCCTTTACCGTAGTCCTTGGACTGGCCACCGAACGGACGCTGATAGATACGGCCTTGCTCGGTACGCGAGAATGGCATGCCCATGTGGTCCAGCTCGTAAACGGCAGCCGGACCTTCCTGACACATATATTCGATAGCGTCCTGGTCACCGATGTAGTCGGAACCCTTGACGGTATCGTACATGTGCCAGCGCCAGTCATCGTTCGGGTCAGCAGACGCGATGGCGCAGGTGATGCCGCCTTGAGCGGATACAGTGTGCGAACGGGTCGGAAAAACCTTGGTGATCACGGCAGTCTTGTGACCGCCCTGTGCCAGTTGCAGCGCCGCGCGCATGCCGGCACCGCCACCACCAATAATGATGGCGTCGAAAGAAATCGTTGGAATGTTAGCCATGAATCAGATACCCCAGAGAATCTGCACACCCCAGACGAAGTAAGCGAACATCGCGACGCCGCATACTGCCTGGAAAAGGAAACGCACTGCAGTCGCGGACTTGCCCAGCGCCATCGGCGTCAGGTAGTCGGTCGCGATGGTCCACATGCCGACCCAGGCGTGAGCGCCCAGGGCCACCAGGGCCAGCAGACTGAAGATACGCATCCCGTTGTGGGCGAACAGGCCGTGCCATTGTTCATAGCCAATGCCCGGATTCACCGCGAGGTAGCCGATCAGGAAGATGAAATAAGCCGCGAGAACGACCGCAGACACACGTTGCGCCATCCAGTCATAAAGACCGGAACGCGAAAGGTTCGTAACGCTGGTTACCATATCCAAACTCCTGCCAGAACGATCAACACCACGGAAACGGCGATGATAATTTTCGAGCCCAGGCGGCCGCCTTCCAGCGTCTCACCGATGCCCATATCCATAATCAAGTGGCGCACACCGGCTACCAGGTGATAAAGAAGAGCGGACAGGAGGCCCCATGCTACGAACTTGGCCAGCGGGCTGGTCAAGGTTGCCTTCACGTCGGCAAAACCTTCCTCGGAACCCAGGGATTTGCCCAATGCATAAAGCATGAAGCCAAGGCCCAGGAAGAGGATGATGCCGGAAACACGGTGAAGAAACGACGTAACGCCGGTGATGGGGAGTTTGATGGTCCTTAGGTCTAGGTTTACAGGTCGTTGGCTTTTCACGGCTTTTTTTTCACACTGAAGAGCCCCTAACAATCAGGGCAAAGTTGTTGGGGAGTGCACTGGTCAGGTAACCACCACCCAGGGATGCGACCCCCAATAAAGCAGGCCCAAAAGCCCTTGGCGGTCGGTGGCCGAGTATAGACAGTTAGGCTACTAATGACAACGCAAACACCTAACCCAAACAGCTGATTGCGCAACTGACATAAAAGGCGTAAATGGCAGTCAATTTCGAGGAAAAAGTCCGGTTAAAGCCTTCTGGAGCAAGACTTTAGGCAAATTGACATTCGAATTTATCTCACTATAGTGGTGCGGGCCCTGCGTGGGGGGTCTGTCTGATGATTTCAAGCATAAATAGGAGGCCACATGGCTGACAAAAAAGCGCAGTTGATCATCGAGGGCGCAGCCCCCGTCGAGCTGCCCATTTTAACCGGCACCGTTGGTCCCGATGTTATCGATGTTCGGGGCCTGACGGTCACGGGCCGTTTCACCTTTGACCCGGGTTTCATGTCGACCGCCTCGTGTGAGTCGAAGATCACCTATATTGATGGCGACAACGGCATTCTGCTGCACCGCGGCTACCCGATCGAACAGTTGGCCGAGAAGTCGGACTATCTGGAGACCTGCTACCTGCTGCTCAACGGCGAACTGCCGACCGCAGAACAGAAGGCCCAGTTCGTCAGCACCGTGAAGAACCACACCATGGTCCACGAGCAGCTGAAGACCTTCTTCAACGGCTTCCGTCGCGACGCCCACCCGATGGCCGTCATGTGCGGCGTAGTCGGTGCCCTCTCGGCCTTCTACCACGACTCCCTGGACATCAAGAACCCGCAGCATCGCGAAATCTCCGCGATCCGCCTGGTTGCCAAGATGCCGACCCTGGCAGCGATGGTTTACAAGTACTCCATGGGCCAACCCATGATGTACCCGCGCAACGACCTGTCGTACGCGGAAAACTTCCTGCACATGATGTTCAACACCCCGTGCGAGATCAAACCGATCAGCCCGGTACTCGCCAAGGCCATGGACCGGATCTTCATCCTCCACGCCGACCACGAGCAGAACGCGTCGACTTCCACCGTGCGCCTGGCCGGTTCTTCGGGTGCCAACCCGTTCGCCTGTATCGCCGCCGGTATCGCTGCACTGTGGGGCCCTGCCCACGGCGGTGCAAACGAAGCCGTACTGACCATGCTCGATGAAATCGGCGATGTTTCCAACATCGACAAGTTCATCGCCAAGGCCAAGGACAAGAACGATCCGTTCAAACTGATGGGCTTCGGTCACCGCGTTTACAAAAACCGCGACCCGCGCGCCACCGTCATGAAGCAGACCTGCGACGAAGTGTTGAAGGAACTGGGCATCCAGAACGATCCGCAGCTCGAACTGGCCATGCGCCTGGAAGAGATCGCCCTGACCGACCCGTACTTCATCGAGCGCTCGCTGTACCCGAACGTCGACTTCTACTCGGGGATCATCCTCAAGGCGATCGGCATTCCAACCAGCATGTTCACCGTGATCTTCGCCCTGGCGCGGACCGTCGGCTGGATCTCCCACTGGAAGGAAATGCTCTCCAGCCCGTACAAGATTGGCCGTCCGCGCCAGTTGTACACCGGCTACGAGTCGCGTGACATCACCAAGCTGGAAGACCGCAAGTAAGACCTGTCTTGCTGTAGCGTGTTGAGTTGTACCGGGAACGGCCTCTGCTTTTTATATAAAGAGCAGGAGGCCGTTTTTGTTTGTGCGGTTTTTTGATGGTGTACATATCCGTTTTTGCGGTAACGGCCTCTTATGGTTCCGCTCTTACAGCGGGTCACTTTGGAAAAGCCCCAAAGTAACCAAAGGGCTCTTGCCCCTGACGTTCGGTGCCTCGCTGTGGCTCGGCATGCCCTCGCTCCGGTCCTGCTCCGTGGGCCCGCCGCCATCGGCCATCCATGGCCGGCGGCGGCTAACCCGGCATCCATGCCGGGTTGCCCACTGCGCAGAACCTCCACTCGGCCTCACGAGGGGGCGTACACCGCAAAAGCGCCCGAGGCGGCCTACCGGCCGGCCTGGTTGTTGGTTGGGTTTGCTGCAAAATTTCGGGCAGCTGGCAGGCTGCCATCGCAAGCAAGCTTGCTTCCACAGTATTTGCGTCGAACACAAATTATTCGAACGGCACCAAACCTGTGGGAGCGAGCTTGCTCGCGATGAGGCCAGTACATCCGACATCGATGTTGACTGGCAGGCCGCCATCGCGAGCAAGTCGGATCGCCGCACCGTCGCTCCCACAGAAGGGCAAAGGCAGAGCGGCGTACACAGACGTTTCTCACCACTCATCAGGCCGAGCGTTAGCTCGCCTGCAGCTTTTGATCTTGATCCACCCGCCCCCTCGGCAGGCTGAGCGGAGGTGTTTATCCGGGGTTTGGCGCGCAGCGCCGTTCGACGCAGTCGAACTCATTGCATGTAGGTCGAAGCGAAGCCGACCGGAGGGCAATGCCCCCGGATGAATACCGGAGCGAAGGAACGCCGAGCCTAAGCG